>NZ_JBEOPQ010000061.1:0-28970 GCF_040310285.1 Pseudomonas sp. HY2-MNA-CIBAN-0224
TCGCCGATGGTAGTGTGGGGTTTCCCCATGTGAGAGTAGGTCATCGTCAAGATTAAATTCCAAAATCCCTGTCTGCTAACGCAGACGGGGATTTTGTTTTTGTGCTCGAAAAAACACTGAACATCGCCCCGCAACAAACAAACGATAAACCCAGCCAAACCCCAACTAGAACTGGACACCCCTCACCTAGGCCCCCACGCGCTTGCAGCTTGCAGCTCAAATTCCAGACATAAAAAAACCACCGCTCAGGTTAATGCCAGTCAGTTAAGCTGACTGGCATTTTTATTTTCGGGTCGGATATTTTGCTCGGCGCTGCTTCACTGCTCGCGGGAACCACCGATCAGGTCGCTGATGGAGCAAAACATACTGCGGCGCTGATGCCTGCAAATCGGCTAGAAACCCTGGCAAGTTGCCGGGATGGTTCAGTGACGTGCCATGCAGCAAGCCCAAAATCGCCCAACTGCAGGCGGTAAAGCTCATTTCACATGGGTACACACCAGGGCACTGCCTGGACATTTGCACCATCTGATAACGCAATAGGTTGTAGCCCAGCAGCACGCCCCACAGCTCTTGCGAAATCATCTCCGGTGTCTTGCTTCGCAGCGTGTACTCTCCTCCCAAAAGTCCTTGTTTGATCTCGTGATAGCCCAGTTCGATTTCCCAACGCTGACTGTAAAGATCGACGATCTCATCGCACGGGAAGCGCAGCGGATCGGTCATGGAGGTCAGCACGCTTACAACCTTTCCCTTGATCGTTTTGCTTAATAATCGCGCTCGAATTTCTAGCGGTAAGCCTGGCCATTGCTTGCGGGCTTGAGGCGATGTCCGCAGCATGACCAAGGCATTATTGCGCCCAATCTTGTGCTCGATCTCGTACTGAGTGCCTTTTTTCAAAGGGATCAGCCAGTGTCGATGCTCACCTTGTGATTGCCAGTGGTGCAGCAAGCCCAGCGAGTAGAACCCTTTGTCGAACAGGGTGAGCGAATGATCGGGAGTCGTGGAGATCAGTTTTTCGGCCAACTTCATTTCGCTACTGTGATAGCTCTCGAACGTGCTGCTTATCAGCAGGTGGCTGGTCAGCTCCATCTGACAGACCATTCGAACTTGAGGAAAACTGCCATCGCCGTGCTGGTTAGTAGCGCCGCCATAGTGCGCACGGTTTTGCGCGGTATCCGGAGCATTCCAGACGACACCATCCACGCCAAGTAGCGTTAGCCCCAGCCATTGAGGGTGTTTGGCCTCTTCGTGCCACCACTGCTGGGTAAGCGTGAAGACTTCGCGGACAGCATCGCTCCCGAGCCGTTGCCGCCCTTGAACAACAGCGCTCGGTGCTACCAGAAGCCGCTTGCCCGGCAGCATGATGTCCATGTGATTCACGACATCCCAAGCAGACATCCGGCGAAACAACGCCATGCCGATGATGCACCACACTAGGCTTTCAAGCGGAAGACGGCGCTTGCGAATGGTCGAGACACCCGCGCTTTCGAAGGCTTGCTTGACGATGTCTGGATCGAGTAAGGCTCCTAGCCCCTCAAGGGCATGTGGCCGCGATGCCATTTCATGGGTAAGGGACAGGGCTTTTGACAGGCGCATAAAAAATCCGATGCTCGTTTACAAGCATCGGATTTTGCGGCCTGCGGGCTAAAGGTCAATGAGTCAGTCTTAACTGACTGGCATTACCGCTCAGGTGGTTTTTTTATGTCCCGGCGTTCAGTCGCCGTAATAAATGCAGCCGCTGGTGCACGTTTCGTGAATTCGAATGGCTGACAGTTCAGGAAGCAGGGGCTTGAGCTGTTGCCAAATCCACTTGGCCAACACTTCGCTGGTTGGATTTTCCAAGCCAGGAATATCGTTCAAGTAGTTATGGTCGAGTTGCTCATACAGCGGCTTGAAAATCGCTTTAATTTCCGAGAAGTCGCGGATCCAGCCGGTTGCAGGATCAATGTCGCCACTCAAATGGATTGCAACCTTGAATGAGTGTCCATGCAAACGACCGCATTTATGGCCTTCAGGGACGTAAGGCAACCGATGCGCGGATTCGAAGGTAAACTCTTTAAAAATTTCCACAGTGTTTATAGCTCTAAAGGGTGGCTATCGCTTGGGCGATGAATGCAGGACGGCAGTTTAACAGTTAACGCATGGCTAACGACAATCACGCTCCGGGCCAGCGGACAGACAGACCTGCATATTCAGTTTCAATTAAGCCAACAACGCTATAGTCCGCATTTTTAACATGCCATGCACCAGAGGTAAGTGATCACCGTGAATCAGTACGTTCGTGGCTGTGTCGCACTGCTGCTTTTTACGTTTTCCTGTTTGGTCTTCTCCCGGGATCTGGATCAGGACGAAGCGCTGCGCTTGCGGGAAAAAGGCGTCATCTTGCCCCTGGAGCAACTGCTTCAAAAGGCATTCCAGTATCACCCCAAGGCCAAGCTGCTCGAGGCAGAACTTGAGGAGGATGATGACATGTATGTTTACGAAGTTGAGTTGCTGACTCAGGACGGTGTCGTCCGTGAACTGAAGCTGAATGCTGCAGATGGCCAGCTACTCAAAGATGAGGTTGATGATTAATGCGGTTGTTGCTGGTAGAAGACCATGTCCCCTTGGCTGACGAATTGATAAGTGGGCTAACGCGCTTGGGGTATGCAGTGGATTGGCTGGCTGACGGCCGTGATGCCCTTTATCAGGGACAAAGTGAGCCGTACGATTTGATTATTCTCGATCTGGGGTTGCCCGGTGTTCCCGGTATCGACGTCCTTAAACAATGGCGCACACAGGGCCTCGCCACGCCGGTGCTGATCCTGACCGCCCGCAGTTCATGGTCTGAGCGGATTGAAGGGCTTAAGGCCGGGGCCGATGATTACGTGACCAAACCCTTCCATCCCGAAGAGCTGCAACTGCGTGTACAAGCGCTGCTGCGCCGCTCTCATGGTCAGTCGAACCAGCCGCTGCTCAAATCCGCAGGGTTGCACCTGGACGAGTCTCGCCAATCTGTTACCCGTGGTGAGAGTGAAGTACAACTGACCGCTGCCGAGTTTCGCCTGTTGCGCTACTTCATGCTCCACCCCCAACAGATCCTCTCCAAAAGCCATTTGGCTGAGCATCTCTATGACGGTGAAACAGAACGCGACTCCAATGTGCTTGAGGTTCATGTGAACCATTTGCGGCGCAAGCTCGGCCGCTCCGTCATAGAAACCCGTCGCGGGCAGGGCTATATATTCGGGTCTGGTGATCAGTGAAATCCATTCAGCGGCGCTTGAGCATTGGCCTGATCAGTGTCTTATTGCTATCGGGCCTGGTGGTGAGCCAGGTCAGCCTCTGGCTATTTGAAAATGGCCTTCAGCGATATTTAGAGTCTGGCCTGCAGATTGACAGTGAAAACCTGTTAGTCGCGCTAAGCCGTGGTCCTCAAGGGTTGCAACTGGACGAACGACGCCTTTCGCCTGCTTATCAGCGTCCGTTTTCAGGGCATTATTTCAGCATCGAATTTGGCGATACACATTGGCGCTCGCGCTCACTGTGGGACGCACAATTACCCCGACCCAAACAGCCCGGCCTGGACAGCACGCTTCAACCCGGCCCGGAGGGGCAGATGTTGCTGCTCCTGCGCAGCGATTACCTGCGCTTTGGCCAGCCTGTTTCCATCACAGTGGCTCAGGACTACACACCAATACGAGAAAGCTTCAAGCAAGTGCAGAGAATTGGTCTGGGCATTGGCATCGTTGCGCTCATGATCATCCTGCTGATGCAGCGCCTCACAGTTCGTCGGGCACTCCGGCCACTGGAGACCGCGCGCAAACAAATCGTGCAATTGCAATCAGGTCAACGCTCACAGCTGGACACTCAGGTTCCCCTTGAACTTGAGCCTTTGGTCACACAGATAAACCACCTGTTGAGCCACACTGAAGGCACCTTAAAGCGCTCTCGAAATGCCCTGGGCAACTTGGGGCATGCCTTAAAAACACCTCTGGCGGTCTTATACAGCTTGGTCAATGACCCGCAATTTGAGCACTACCCTCAGTTGCAACAAAGCCTGCGCGAGCAACTGGAGCATATTCAACAGCGGATGAGTCGCGAGCTCAATCGCGCCCGGCTGGCCGGTGATGCCCTGCCGGGTGCTCAGTTTGACGGAGATGCAGAGCTGCCTGCCTTAATGTCCACGCTGGGCATGATTCATGGCGATCACCTGCACCTAGCGTTAAATGCCTCACCCGGGCTGCAGATGCCTTGGGACCGTGAAGACATGCTCGAATTGCTCGGCAACCTATTGGATAACGCCTGTAAATGGGCTGACTCCCAGGTTCAACTGAGTGTTCAGCAAAACCCGAATGGATTTGTCATAGAGGTCCAGGACGATGGTCCCGGTATTCCTGAGTCCGAGCGTGATCAGGTCTTCAGCCGTGGCGCTCGTTTGGACGAACACGTCAGCGGACATGGCCTGGGCTTGGGCATCGTGCGCGATATTGTGGAGGCATGGGGAGGGGAGATGAGGCTTGAAACCGGCCCGCTGGGCGGCTTGTCAGTGATTATCAAACTGCACAAGCGTAAACGTTAAGAGACGCCAGTGGCTCAAGCCAACCGGCGCCCCCTGGATGTCACATCACACGCGGAACTGATCCATCAAGTTTTGTTGCTGATTCGCCAGCGAGTTCAGCGACTGGCTTACCCGTGCCGACTCATTAGCCTGCCCGGACAACGACTCGGTGACATCGCGAATCGTGGCCACGTTGTGGTTAATCTCTTCGGCCACGGCACTTTGTTCTTCAGCGGCACTGGCAATCTGCAAGTTCATGTCAGTAATGACTGTCACCGCCTCGCCGATTTGCTGCAGCGCAGTGACCGCTTGTCCTACTTGCTCAACACTGCCCTGAGCTTGGCGATGACTGTTGCCCATGGACGACACGACATCTTGGGTGCCCACTTGAAGTTGCTCGATCACTTGGCGGGTTTCTTCGACCGACTCCTGAGTCCGTCGCGCCAGGTTACGCACTTCGTCTGCCACCACGGCAAATCCACGGCCTGCTTCACCGGCACGTGCTGCCTCAATCGCCGCATTCAGGGCGAGCAAGTTGGTTTGCTCGGCAATGGCGCGGATCACTTCCAGTACAGAACCAATTTTCTCGCTATTGGCCGCCAACCCTTCCACTTGCACCATTGCCTCGCTCATGTCTGCGGCCAAGTGGTCGATGCTGTTGGTTGTGCGATCGATAATGGTCAAGCCCTCTCGCGTCGCCTGATCGGCATCACGTGCGGCTTGCGCGGCCTGTGCAGCACTGCGGGCGACGTCCTGCGCCGTGGCGCTCATTTCATGAGATGCCGTGGCCACCTGATCCACCTGGCGGTATTGCTGCTCCATGCCTGCGCTGGTCTGGGTCGCAATCGCCGCCGACTGGTCAGCGGTGCTGCGAGCGTCCTGCACGGAGCGTTTAACCTCGGCAATGATCGGTTGCAGTTTGTCGAGGAAGCGGTTGAACCAGCCCGCCAATTGGCCCAGCTCATCTTTTTTGTCGTACTCCAGACGGCGCGTCAGGTCGCCTTCGCCACTGGCAATGTCCTCCAGCATGCGCGCAACACCCAGTATCGGGCGAGTCACGCTGCGCGCCATCAACCATACCAACAGCAAACCGATGATCGCCGCCAGCGAACCCAGCCCCAACTCAATCAGAGTGCCGGTGGTATCGCGCGCCTCCAGGTCGGCCTGAAGCACCTGTGCCGGCCCCACCAGAACCTTTTCAGGCACATCGAGCAATACGCCCCAGGGTTTGCTGCCAGGAATCGGCAAAAACGGCGTCAGCACTTTCAAGCGTTGATGGCTGCGGATGCTCTCGGTCTGATCCGCGCTGTTCATCAACTCTGTCAGCTTGGCACCGTCATCGGGGTCGACCTGATTCAGGCGCAGGCTGAGCTTGCTGGCATCCGCGCTGAAACCGGACAGCAAGCCTGCCGAGGTGATGATGCCGACGTTGGTTTGCCCGTCGTACAGTTTTTTGCTGGCCTGCACACTCATGGCCTGCAGGCTGTTGAGGTTGATATCAACGGAGAGCGAAGCGATCACCTTGCCATCGACCATCAGCGGGAAAACGATGCTGGTCATCAGCACCCGTTGCCCGTCAATGTCATAAAAGTAAGGTTCGATAATGCACGGTTTTAGCGTCGCACGCGGGCAGGTAAACCATGAGTTATTGGCCTGACCGCTCGGTCCGATACTGGTGTCGGACATATCGGTTTCAGGCAGCGCCATTGAAGTCAGCTTGCCGGGTGTCGGCTGTGACCAATAAAGGGCAAAGCGACCCTTGTCGTTGCTGCCCAGTACGGGTTGATGCTCAAACAACTTGTCTTTGCCATCCAGTGCGTTGGCTTCAAACACCAGCGACAGGCCGAGCAAGTCAGGGTTGGCCTGCAATGCCGCTTTTACTTGGTGAGTCAGGTCCTCACGCAGGTCGAAGGCATCCAGAAAGCGCTTTTCAGATTGCTCACGCAAAAACAGGACTTGGCGGGCAAAGCCGTTTCCATATTGGTAGGCGTCCATGAATTGGCGGCTAATGGCTTGGGCCTGCGCCTCACCCTGAGCTTCAATACGCGCCTGGGCAGAGTCATTGAGCATTTTTGCGCTTGAGGCTTCTACCAGGTTGGAGGTGTACTCCATGCGGTAGAGAGAAAGCCCTACCAGCAGGGCAACAATACCCACAAGGCAAAGCCCGGCGAGCAGGGTGATTTTCCACTGTATGGAAAGCTGTCTGAGCGACATGGAGACATCCTAAAAAGAGGCTTTTACCCTTAGCGGCCATTTGACACATTTCTTTACGACAAAAAGCGAAATTTCATGTTAAAAAAATTGCGCTAAAGCCCTGTAAATACTAGGGATAAATTGCTTTTTCAGTGGTCTGGCGATCGCTTCTGGCCTGCGCTTTGACAAGGCGGCGATGCTCCTGCAAAGTGTGCGCCCTCAAATAAGCCCTCCCTTCCAAATCCGGCGACTGGAACAGCAGTCTATTGCCCGGAGTTTTCCGCTTTACGGTGTTTTTATCGTGGTGCGTACTATGAGGTTGTAACTATGAATGCAGTAATTGCCGCGGTCGGCATCATGTTGGTGCTCAGTCTGTCCCGTGTGCATGTGGTCATCGCACTGATTGTGGGTGCGGTGGTTGGCGGGTTGGTGGGCGGCCTGAGCATCGAGGCCACGCTCGAGGCGTTCAACAGCGGCTTGGGCGGCGGAGCCACTGTGGCACTGTCTTACGCTTTGCTGGGCGCTTTCGCAGTGGCCATCGCCAAGTCCGGGCTGGCTCATGCCCTGGCCGACAGAGCTTTGGCGATGGTCAATAAGCAGCAGGCAGTCGGTGGCAATCGGGTCAAATGGCTGTTGATCGGCCTATTGCTTGTGGTTGCGATTTGCTCGCAAAACATCTTGCCGATTCATATCGCCTTTATTCCGCTGCTGGTTCCGCCTCTTCTGTATGTGCTGACCAAACTGAAGATTGACCGCCGTCTGGTCGCCTGTGTCATGACCTTTGGCTTGATCACGCCTTACATGTTCCTGCCGGTTGGTTTTGGCAATATTTTCCTCAACCAGATTCTGCTCGCCAACGTTAGCAAAAGTGGCGTTGATATCAGTCAGGTCAATGTCACCCACGCCATGGCTATCCCTGCGCTGGGCATGCTGGTTGGCCTGCTGGTGGCGGTGTTCATCAGCTACCGCAAAAAGCGTGAATATGACCTGGCCAAGATCGAGCAGGTTGAACAGACCGCGATCAACTACAACCCGTTGACCCTGCTGGTGGCCGGAGTCGCGATTGCGTCCGCGTTCATCATTCAGCTGTGGCTGGGCTCCATGATTATCGGCGCCCTGGTCGGGTTTCTGATTTTCTCGGTGTCCGGGATTGTGCGTTGGCGCGAGACCGACGATCTGTTCACCGAAGGCATGAAAATGATGGCCATGATCGGTTTCATCATGATCGCCGCCTCAGGCTTTGCAGAAGTCATGAAAGCCACGGGCGAAGTGAAGTCACTCGTTGAAGCCTCGGCGGGCTGGATCAATCACAGCCAGGGCGTAGGCGCGTTGCTCATGCTGCTGGTCGGGTTGCTGGTGACCATGGGGATTGGTTCTTCATTTTCGACGGTGCCGATTCTGGCGGCGATCTTCGTACCGCTTTGTGTGCAGTTGGGTTTCAGCCCGATGGCGATTGTGTGCATCGTCGGTACCGCAGGCGCGTTGGGGGATGCCGGCTCGCCAGCGTCGGACTCGACCTTGGGCCCGACCTCCGGTTTGAACATCGACGGTCAGCATCACCACATCTGGGACACCGTGGTGCCGACCTTTGTGCACTACAACCTGCCGCTACTGGCCTTCGGCTGGGCCGCCGCGATGATCCTCTAACGGCGCTCTCAGGCCTTCAGGGCAACTCAATCCGGCCGTTCTCGAAGGGGACGGTCGGCCAATCGCCTGCTGCCCAGCGGGCTCTTGCCCGCTCAATCAACTCGCGGTCGCTGGCAACGAAATTCCAGTTCATGCGCCTCGGCCCATCGAGTGGCGCGCCACCAATCAGCACCGCGTGGCAATCGCTGTCTGCGCTCAGGGTCAGCGCTTCACCGGCCGGCAGCAGCACCAGGCTGTGCGGCTTCAGCGTTTGGCCTTCCAGCTGCATGTCGCCTTGCAACACATACAACGCTCGCTCCTGATGTTCATCAGGGATCAACAGGGTGGTGGCTGTTTGCATATGGATTTCGGCATACACCGTCGGCGAAAGCACCGGTACCGGCGACGCCAGGCAAAAACCTGTCCCGGCAATCATTCGCACGCGGACCCCTAGGCTATCGCTCACGGGCAAGCTGTCGGCCGGGTGATGGCTATACGAGCCTGCGCCTTGCTCGTGTTCTTTAGGCGACGCCAGCCACACTTGCAGGCCGTGCAAGGTCGAGCCCTGCTCGCGTAGCGGGGCGGGGGTACGCTCAATATGGGCAATGGCGGCGCCTGCGGTCATCCAGCTGACTTCACCAGGCCCGACCAACTGGTCTGAGCCCAGACTGTCTTTGTGCTGTAATTGGCCTTCAAACAGGTAGGTGAGGGTAGAAAGGCCAATGTGCGGATGCTGTTGGATATTCATCCCGTGACCGGGTGGGTAATCGGTCACCAGCATGTGATCGAAAAATACAAACGGCCCGACACTGCGGCATTTGGCTGAAGGCAACGGGCGCAAGATCGGCTGGCCCTCAACGTCTTCGGCGCGCGGTTGAATCACGGTGAGTGTCGGCATGGGCCTGTCCAGGCAATAAAGGGAGCGTTGAGCATAACCCAACGCTCGCGAGGCCCGCATTACTGGCTGAAAGCGCCTTCTGACAAGTGCGTTTCGATGGTGACGTCAGCGGTGGTCATCAGCTTGTGCACCGGGCACTTGTCGGCGACCTTATGCAGCTCTTCGCGCTGTTGGTCGGTCAGTACGCCCTTGAGGGTCAGTTTCACGTGCAGCGCGTATTTGCCTTGTTGCTCTTCGCTGGCATCGTGCTTGACCTCTACAGTCACCCCGGTAAGCGGAATGTCTTTCTTTTGCGCATAGAGCTTGAGCGTCAATGCTTTACAGGCGCCCAGCGCGGCGTCGAAATAATCGTGCGGAGACGGTGCTGAACCCTCGCCACCGATCGCTTTGGGAACATCAGTAAACACTTCGTAATCGTCGATTTTAATGCTGTGACGAAAACCTTCGTGGGACACAGTGTTGACGGTAACGGTCATGGCAAACCTCAGAGTGGAGTGATAAAGGTCCTGATCTTTATAGAGCACTGCACCGGGTTGTACGTTCCATCGGGCAAAAAAAATGCCCCGACCAGGTCGGGGCATTTTCAGTGAGCGGGGGAGGGCTTACTTGCCTTCCCAGCGCTTCAGTACCAGGGTGGCGTTAGTGCCGCCGAAGCCGAAGCTGTTGCTCATCACGGTGTTGATCGTTGCATCTTCACGGGTTTTGGTCAGCACTGGCATGTCGGCAACTGCCGGGTCCAGCTCATCAATGTTGGCGGAGCCCGCAATGAAGTTGCCTTCCATCATCAGCATGCAGTAGATCGCTTCGTGAACGCCTGCGGCGCCCAAGGAGTGACCCGACAGGCTCTTGGTCGAGCTGATCGGCGGTGCCTTGTCTGCGAAAACTTCGCGAATGCCTTTCATCTCTGCCACGTCGCCAACCGGAGTCGATGTGCCGTGGGTGTTGATGTAGTCGATCGGTGCATCGACCGTCGACATTGCCATCTGCATGCAGCGGATAGCGCCTTCGCCGCTCGGAGCAACCATGTCATAGCCGTCAGACGTTGCGCCGTAGCCAACGATTTCAGCGTAGATCTTGGCGCCACGGGCCAGAGCGTGTTCCAACTCTTCGACCACGACCATACCGCCACCGCCAGCGATGACGAAACCGTCACGGTCGGCGTCGTAGGCACGGGAAGCTTGTTCTGGGGTGTCATTGCGCTTGCTGGACAGCGCGCCCATTGCGTCGAACAGGAACGACTGGCTCCAGTGCTCCTCTTCACCGCCACCGGCGAAAACGATGTCCTGCTTGCCCATCTGGATCTGTTCCATGGCGTGACCGATGCAGTGAGCACTGGTGGCGCAGGCAGAAGCGATGGAGTAGTTCAGGCCCTTGATCTTGAACGGTGTCGCCAGGCAAGCGGACACGGTGCTGCTCATGGTCCGCGTTACACGGTATGGGCCGACACGTTTAACGCCTTTTTCGCGCAGGATGTCCAGCGCTTCCATCTGGTTCAGGGTCGATGCACCACCGGAACCGGCGATCAGGCCAGTACGCGGGTTGGAGACTTGCTCCTCGGTCAGGCCCGAATCAGTGATGGCGTCTTTCATGGCCAGGTAGGCGTAAGCCGCTGCATGGCCAACAAAGCGATAAATCTTGCGATCGATCAGCTCTTCGAGGTTCAGGTCGATGGAGCCGGAAACCTGGCTACGCAGACCCATTTCGGCGTATTCCGGGTTAAAGCGGATGCCAGGGCGACTAGCACGCAGGTTAGCGGAGACGGTCTCTTTGTCATTGCCCAGGCACGAAACAATGCCCAGACCAGTGATAACGACGCGGCGCATGCGGATAACCCTTAAAAGTTGTCAGTTGAAGTGAACACGCCGACCCGAAGGCCTTCAGCGGTATAAATCTCGCGACCGTCGACAGTTACCGAACCATCGGCAATGGCCAGGTTCAGCTTGCCCTTGAGGACGCGTTTAATGTGAATGTTGTAGGTGACTTTCTTGGCGGTCGGCAAAACCTGGCCAAAGAACTTCACTTCGCCCGAACCCAGGGCACGACCGCGGCCCGGCAAACCCTGCCAGCCCAGGTAAAAGCCAACCAACTGCCACATGGCGTCGAGGCCCAGGCAGCCCGGCATCACCGGATCGCCTTCAAAGTGGCAGGCAAAAAACCACAGGTCTGGAGTGATATCCAGCTCGGCGACCAATTCACCTTTGCCGTACTTGCCGCCTTCTTCACTGATATGGGTAATGCGATCCACCATCAGCATGTTAGGGGCGGGCAGTTGCGCGTTACCTGGGCCGAACAGTTCGCCGCGGCTACAGCGCAGCAGATCTTCCCGAGTAAAGGCGTTTTGTTTGGTCATGCGAGCTCCTCAATAATCCCATGCGGCAGGGTGGGGCAAATCTTCCCGACCAACCGAAACATGTTGTCTCAGTTCGCCAGCCTACACATAGACTATTGCGTTGTAGTGAAAGTCACAGCGCAAAGGACAGGAATGTACACTTGTGCACTGAAAATTTAAATCGGGCCGGTTCAGGGGCCCATTCGGGTGCCTAAGACTGCCGCACTTTTGCATTTTACGCCAGTCGCAGGTGGCTCTTTAGCCACAAGTTACTGGACCCAGCACTGCAGAATTTGTTCCAGATCGGTTCGTTTGAACGGCTTTGCAAGGTAATCGTTCATACCGGCTTGCAGGCAGTTTTCCCTGTCTCCCTGTAAGGCATTGGCGGTCAACGCGATAATGGGCACCGTCCTGCAGCCTGCCAATTGGCGAATTTGCCGGGTGGCCTCATAGCCATCAATGATGGGTAGACGGCAGTCCATCAAGATCGCCACATAGTCCTCGGTATTGGCCTGGTGAATGGCTTGCGCGCCATCACTGACCACGCACACTTCGTAGCCAAGGCTTCGCAGGGTGGCTTCGATGACCGTCTGATTGAC
The DNA here is from genome assembly GCF_040310285.1 of Pseudomonas sp. HY2-MNA-CIBAN-0224. NCBI lineage: Bacteria > Pseudomonadati > Pseudomonadota > Gammaproteobacteria > Pseudomonadales > Pseudomonadaceae > Pseudomonas > Pseudomonas sp. HY2-MNA-CIBAN-0224. The sequence goes on from NZ_JBEOPQ010000061.1 coordinate 12,180, forward strand.
CGGATTATCCTCCACCAACAGCACTTTGCCGCCGTGGCCCATGGGCGGTTGTGCAGCCAGCGCCGGCGGTTGGCTCAGGGTCACGGGCTGGTGCAGCTCCAGCGGAATCTCCAGGGTGAACACCGACCCCTGACCCTCCTCACTTTTGGCGCGCAACGTACCGCCCATGCGCTCGGCCAGCGTGCGGGCGATCGGCAAGCCCAGGCCGGTGCCGCCATAACGCCGGGATATCGAACTGTCCGCTTGCTGGAAAGCGTCAAACATCGACTCAAGTTTTTCGTTGCTGATCCCGATTCCGCTGTCGCGCACCGTGCAGACGAACCAAATCAGTTGGTGATCCAGCGGCTGCCATTTTGCTTCAATGCTGACGCTGCCGCGCTCGGTAAATTTCAAGGCATTGCCAATCAGGTTCACCAGAATTTGCCGTATCCGGGTCGGGTCGCCCAGGACGTGCAAGGCCGACAAGCCTTCAGGCAATGCCAGTTGCAGCAGCAAACCCCGCTGGCCTGCACTGAACTGGAACGTTTGTGCGCAGTTATCGATCAAATCCAGCAAGTTGAACGCAATGTGTTCAAGTTCCAGTGTCGAGCGTTCAATCCTCGAGAAGTCGAGAATGTCATTGATCACCTTCAACAAGTGCTCAGTAGACGCCGAGGCAAGGTCTGCGTATTCCTTTTGCTCTTCAGTCATCTCGGTGGTTTCGAGCAGTTGCAGCATCCCCAGCACGCCATTCATGGGCGTGCGCAACTCATGGCTCATCATCGCCAAAAATTCAGTTTTAGCGCGGTTGGCGCTCTCGGCCTCTTCGCGCGCCTGAGTCAGTTGCGTTATAGCCGTCTGCTGCTCACGGCTGGCCTGTTCAAGGCCCGAGGCCAGATTATTGATGTGTTGGGCCAGGCTGCCCAGTTCGCCATCGTCAACCACCGGCAGGGGAGCCTTGTAATCACCGTGCTGAATGGCCTTGACGGTTTTGCTCATGTCGCTGATGGGTTTGGACAGGTTCGCCGCCAGGCGCCGTGCCAAGAGAAAGGTAAAGCCCAGGGCAAAGAGCGCAAGAATCACCGCTTTGAGCAGGATCTCTTGCTGGCGTTTGCTGAATGCATCATTGGACATGCCCACCAGCACGCGGCCCAGATAGTCCTCTTCCGGCGCAGAGGCTTGCAGGTTGTTGCGTAAAAACACATCGCCTGAGTGGCCTCTCTGCCAGCGCACCGGTGCCTGAAAAACCTCAAATTTGGCCCCTTGCGATGCGGAGAACGCCGCTTTCTCAGCGCGAGCCAGCGTCTTGCCGGTACTGTCCTGGATTTGCACAAACTCAACGTGGGGGGTGTTAAGTGAGGCGGTAATCAGGCTTTGCAGGATCACCGCATTACCGGTAATGACCCCGTATTCACTGGCCGGGGCCAATTGATTGGCAATCAACTGGCCGGTGTAGTTCAGCTCCTGGCGCAAGTCCTGGATCCGTACACAGGTGAAAAAACTGATCAGCAGCAGGGTGATCAATAAAGCTGGGCCCAGACTCATCATCTGCGTGCGGGTGTGAATATCCCAGCGACTACGTGTCGTCATGAATGATGAATCCCTTCAGTGGTGCATCTCAGCTACCTTCAGAACGGCATGGTAACTGAGCTGTCACACTTTGACAGTCAGGGCCGCCTATTTATCGGGCTTTAAGTGTTCAGCGCGGCGGGCAAGTTGTGCTTTAAAGCAACGGTGCCAGAGCGATGCGCTATGGGGCTGGTCGCAGGGCTGGCGGCCCGTATAATGCGAGCATTGCCACTGCTAGATGGAAGACGGGATTGCATATGACTGAACAGCACGCTATTGCGGTCTTGGGAGGCGGTAGTTTTGGCACCGCCGTGGCCAACTTGCTGGCAGAAAACGGTCATCGTGTGCACCAGTGGATGCGCGACCCCGAGCAAGCCGAGGCGATGCGCCTCAATCGAGAAAACCCGCGCTACCTCAAAGGCATCAAAATTCACCCGGGTGTCGAGCCGGTCACCGACCTGCAAGCCACGCTGCAGAGCTGCCAATTGTGCTTTGTGGCGCTGCCATCCAGCGCGTTGCGCAGCGTGCTGGCGCCCCATGCCGAGCGTTTGAGCGGCAAAATGCTGGTCAGCCTGACCAAGGGCATCGAAGCCCATAGCTTTAAACTGATGAGCGAAATCCTCGAAGAGATCGCCCCTCAAGCCCGCATCGGCGTGTTGTCTGGTCCTAACCTGGCCCGCGAAGTGGCTGAACATGCATTGACCGCCACCGTGGTGGCCAGCGCTGATGAAGCACTCTGTACCCAGGTGCAGAGCGCCTTGCACGGGCGTACGTTCCGCGTGTATGCCAGCGCCGACCGCTTTGGTGTAGAGCTGGGCGGGGCATTGAAAAACGTCTACGCCATCATCGCCGGCATGGCGGTGGCGCTGGGCATGGGGGAAAACACCAAAAGCATGTTGATTACCCGTGCTCTGGCAGAAATGACTCGTTTTGCTGTCAGCCAAGGTGCTAATCCGATGACTTTTCTCGGCTTGGCGGGTGTAGGCGATTTGATCGTGACTTGTTCATCGCCCAAGAGCCGCAACTATCAGGTCGGGTATGCGTTGGGGCAAGGGCTGAGCCTGGAAGACGCGGTTGCCCGTTTGGGCGAAGTGGCCGAGGGTGTGAATACCCTCAAGGTGCTTAAGGCCAAAGCACAGGAACTGAACGTTTACATGCCGTTGGTGGCCGGGCTGCATGCCATCCTGTTTGAAGGCCGTACGCTCAACCAGGTGATCGAGCTGTTGATGCGCGCAGAACCCAAGACCGATGTCGACTTTATCTCCACCAGTGGATTCAACTGATCAGCACAGGAGCAGCACATGAGTGACAGCAATAACGCCCCCAAGTACGAATCCATCGTGATACGCGTGCTGTGGATGCTGGTTTTTCTATTGGTCTGGCAAGTCGCGCAACTGGTGCTCGGCGGCCTGGTGCTGGTGCAATTGATTTATCGCCTGGTGTACGGCACACCCAATGGCTGCCTGATGAACTTTGGTGACAGCCTGAGCCTGTATCTTGCCCAGATCGGGCGCTTTGGCAGCTTTCACACCGAGCAAAAGCCTTGGCCTTTTGCTGACTGGCCAGCACCGCGTGCGCCAGAAGGTGAAGCCCCTTACGTCGCCCCGTCGAACGGCACCGAGACCAAGCCATGAAACTGTGGATTTTGCGTCACGGCGAAGCTCAGCCCCACGCCCGGCGTGATGCCGAGCGCGAACTCACCGCCCATGGTCGTGATCAAGTGCTCTACAGCGCCGCACACTTGATCGGCAAACCCTTGGATCGCATTTTGGTCAGCCCCTACGTACGGGCTCAGCAAACCGCTGAGTTGGTGCGCGAGGCCCTGGGGTTTACCGGTGAGTTCATCACCGTGCCGTGGCTGACCCCAGAAAGCGAGCCCAAGTTCGCCGCCAGCCAGTTGCCAGACAGTGGCAATGTATTGTTGGTCAGCCATCAGCCTTTCGTGGGTGAGCTGATCAGCCTCTTGCAGCACGGTCATGTGCGTCAGCCGCAGCCGATGCACACCGCCAGCCTGGCGGAGCTCGAAGGGGAGTGGCCGCTGGCCGGCAGCATGACCTTGCTGAGTGTGCATAACCCCCCGGTAGGCAAACCCCCGTTGTAGCAACAGTTGCAGAATCAGGTCCGTGTGAAAGATAGTTGGGCTCAGGTTGTCGAAAAATCCTACGACAAAATGACAGCCATCACTCACAGAGCAAGGAATGACCCATGAGTTTGTGGACCACCCAGCCGGACCTCGCGCACCTCAACGAGATGCGTAAAAACACCATCTGCGACGTGCTCGACATTACCTTTGATGCCTACGATGACCAGTCGATCACCGCGAGCATGGTGGTGGATCACCGCACTCATCAGCCGTTCGGCTTGTTGCATGGCGGGGCTTCGGTGGTACTGGCCGAAACCCTCGGTTCGATGGCCAGCTACCTGTGCATAGACACCAAAAAATTCTATTGCGTTGGGCTTGAAGTCAACGCCAACCACCTGCGCGGCGTGCGTAGCGGGCGGGTGACTGCGGTGGCAAAACCGGTGCATATGGGTCGCACTACCCATGTTTGGGACATTCGCCTGACCGACGGCAACGGCAAACTCAACTGCATTTCGCGACTGACCATCGCCGTCGTCCCGCTGGGCGAAACACCTCCAGCGCGCTGATTCGGCACGGTAATGGCCGTTGTGTCGCCTTTCATGGCGCATACGGTCGTTGTTGTGGGGAATATTCCTACAGACAATAAGGCGTACTTCCTATGTATGGACGCCTTGTATGTCTCGGCAGATTTTCTTCGCCCATGCCAATGGATTTCCCTCAGGCACCTACGGCAAATTGTTTGACGCCCTGGCGCCGGACTTCAGCGTTGCCCGGTTGCCGCAGCACGGGCACGACCCACGGTTCCCGGTGGACAATAATTGGCGCAATCTGGTCGATGAGCTGATTTATCACCTGCAACAACAAGACGAGCCGGTGCTCGGCGTCGGACATTCGCTGGGCGGCATGTTGCACCTGCACGCCGCGTTACGCTGCCCGCATTTGTACAAAGGCGTGGTAATGCTGGATTCCCCGGTGCTGACAGTGGCCGACCAATGGATGATTCGTGCCGCCAAGCGTTTTGGTTTTATCGACCGCCTCACCCCGGCGGGTCGTACCCTGGGGCGCCGTGAAGAGTTTGCCGACCGCGCAGCTGCACGGGAATACTTCGCGGGCAAGGCGTTGTTTCGCAGCTTCGACCCCGATTGTTTTGATGCCTACCTCGAGCACGGCCTGCAAGCCGTTGATGACCGCTTGCGCCTGAGCTTTGATCCGGCCACTGAAATCAATATCTACCGCGGTGTTCCCCACACCAGTCCCGGACGTATCCTGCAATTGCAGGTGCCTTTAACCGTGGTACGTGGGCAAGACAGCCGCGTGGTCATGCGCCATCATGCCCGCGCCGTGGCGCGTTTGCCCCTCGGTGAGTCGCTGAGCGTACCGGGCGGGCACATGTTCCCGCTGGAGCAACCGCAAGAAACCGCCCACCTGCTCAAACACATTTTTGCCCGCTGGGAACTGCGTCAACCCGGCCTCTAAAGAGCACCCTGCATGAGCCCTGTGGTTGAAGAAATCCGTCTGAGCCTGCCGCACATCGAACTGGCAGCGCATATATTTGGCCCGCAAGACGGGCTGCCGGTCATCGCCCTGCATGGCTGGCTGGACAACGCCAACAGCTTTGCCCGGCTGGCGCCCAAACTCTCAGGCTTGCGCATTGTGGCAGTGGATTTCGCCGGTCACGGTCACTCAGATCACCGCCCGCGTGGGGCGGGCTATGCGTTGGCCGATTACGCGTTTGACGTGCTGTGTGTCGCCGAGCAACTGGGCTGGAAGCAGTTTGCCCTGTTGGGGCATTCGCTTGGCGCGATTGTCTCGGTGATCATCGCGGGCTCGTTCCCCGAGCGGGTTACCCGGTTGGCCTTGATCGATGGCATCGTCCTGCGCAGCGGCCCCGACATTGACGCGGCCGAGAACATGGGCAAGGCCCTTGAGGCGCAACTGGCCCACGGGCACAAGCGCAAATCGGTGCATCCCACCCTTGAGCGGGCCATTGAAGCGCGTATGAAGGGCATGGTGGCTGTCAGTCGCGAGGCGGCCGAGTTGCTCGCCCAGCGCGGCTTGATGCCCGTGCCTGGCGGTTACAGTTGGCGCAGTGACAGCCGCTTGACGTTGCCGTCACCGCTTCGACTGACCGATGCGCAGGCCATGTCGTTCGTGCGCCGGGTCACGTGTCCGACCATCTTGGTGGTAGCCGAAGAGGGCATGCTGGTCAGCCACCCTGAGCTGTTGGATCGTCTACCCTTTACCTTGGAACGGTTAGCCGGCGGTCATCATTTGCACCTGAATGACGAGGCCGGGGCAACCCTTGTTGCAGACTGTTTCAATCGGTTCTTCGTCACTCCTTGACTTGCGCAGGCCAACTGTCGAGGCTTGGCGGCTTGAAAGGGGAGACAACCATCATGGATCACTACACCGCTGCGCCCTGCAAAGGCCATCCGCTCTCAACCGTGAGACGCCGATGAACATACCCACTCGTTTTATCTGGGCGCTAGGCCTGAGTTGCCTTAGTACTTGGGCATGGGCTGCGGATGTGCCAGGCAGCCACGACCTGCAAGGTTTGCCCCGGCTGGCCGACGCGCAAATTGTCGATTACAGCGTAAAGCCCGACATCGAACGCATTTACCCCATGGGCTCAATCCGCAAAATCAGTGGCCGCCTGCGTTTTGAAGGGCAGGTCAACAGCCGTGGTAAAACCACCGCCGTGACGTACGAACTGCCCGCCGAGCACACGGGTTCTGAAGCCTTTACGGCGGCCCGTGAAGCCCTGCAAAAAGAAGGCGCCGAGTTGCTGTTCTGGTGTCAGGGCCGCGACTGCGGTGAAAGCAGCCTGTGGGCCAATGAAGTGTTCGGCAACTCCAAACTCGTGGGGGCGGATGATCAGCAGTCCTACTTGTTGATGCGCCGCGCCGCGCCAGAGCAGAATCAACTGGTCGCCTTGTATGGCATCAATCGGGGCGGGCGCAAAGCTTATCTGCACGTTGAGCAACTCCAGGCCAGCGCCGATCTGGGCGAACTGCTGCCCACCTCAGCGACCTTGCAACGCCAGTTGAAAAGCACAGGCGAGCTGGACTTCCCGAAACTAAGCGGTGAGCCGGACGCACAATGGGTCACCCTGATTGCCCGGGCATTGAACCTTGATGTCACCTCCCGGGTCAGTTTGACCGGCGCCCACGCAGCGGCCTGGCGTGATGCCTTGATCAAAGGCGGTGTGCGCGCCGCTCGCATGGACCTGGGGACCAAACCGGCCAAGGGCCTGCATCTGGAGTTATTGCGCTAAACCCTGCTAAACGACGGCTACACTCTGGTAGTCGTCGCCTCATTTCGAAACCTCAATTGTCTGCGGAACCTACATGCTCAATAACGATCGTCTGTTGGTGCAGATCCTGCTCGTGGTGCTGTTCGGCGCCAGCCTGTGGGTGATGGCACCGTTTTGGTCGGCTTTGTTCTGGGGGGCGGTGCTGGCATTCGCCAGTTGGCCCTTGATGCGTCTTTTAACGCGCTGGCTCAATGGTCGCGAGACATTGGCCGCCAGCATCCTGACCGTTGGCTGGATGCTGCTGGTGGCCGGGCCGCTGGTGTGGCTGGGCTTCAACCTGGCAGACCACGTGCGTGACGCCACCACCTTTGTCAAAGATGTACAGCTTGAAGGCTTGCCCGAAGCGCCGACCTGGCTTGCTGGCATTCCGCTGGTCGGTGAGCGGCTGGTCGGCATGTGGAACACCATCGATCAGCAAGGTGCGGCCATGATCGTGGCGGTCAAACCTTACCTGGGGCAGGTGGGCAACTGGCTGCTGGCACGCAGTGCGCAAATCGGCGGCGGGATTCTTGAGCTGACCCTGAGCATTGTCTTCGTGTTCTTTTTCTACCGGGACGGCCCGCGCTTGGCGATGTTCGTCCATAGCCTGCTGGTGCGGCTGATCGGCGAGCGCGCAGATTACTATCAGGAATTGGTGGCAGGCACCGTGCAGCGGGTGGTTAACGGGGTGATTGGTACGGCAGCAGCCCAGGCCTTGCTGGCGCTGATCGGCTTTTTGATCGCCGGTGTACCGGGGGCGCTGGTGCTCGGTTTGGCCACTTTCCTGCTCAGCCTGATCCCCATGGGCCCGCCCTTGGTCTGGATCCCGGCCACCGCCTGGCTGGCCTGGAAGGGCGAGTATGGCATGGCGATTTTCCTGGGCATCTGGGGCACGCTGATCATCAGCGGTGTCGACAACGTGCTCAAACCCTACCTGATCAGCCGGGGCGGCAATTTGCCGCTGGTCATCGTATTGCTGGGGGTGTTTGGCGGGTTGATTGCTTTCGGCTTTATTGGCCTGTTTATCGGGCCGACATTACTGGCGATTGCTTACAGCCTGCTGGTCGATTGGAGCACCGGCCAGCAGTACGGTAAAAAACCTTAACCGAACTTGGGGCCAGAACGCGTGTTCTTGCCCTTGGCCAAGCGGTCGTACAACACCACATTGACCGTGGCTGCAAGGTTCATGCAGCCATTGGTGGGTATGTAAATCACATCCTCACACCAGTCCAGCACCTCTTTATCCAGTGAGCCGTCTTCGGGGCCAAAGATATAAATCGCCCGGTCCGGGTGCGTGTACTCGGGCAAAGAGCGTGCGCCCTCGACCAGTTCAACGGCGACCGGGATGCAGCCCAGCGGGATGATTTTTTTGAGGTCGTCGATGCCAATCAGCGGAATATCCTGATGGATCTTCTTGGTATCGGTGATGAAGTCGCGGGCGCGCTCATAACGTTTGCCGGTGTAAAACACCGAAGCCACGTTGTAGCAACCAGCCGCACGCATCACCGAGCCGACGTTTTCCGGTGATTTGGGGTTATACAAACCAATGCAGCTGTACCGTTTGTCTGCCACGTGCCGGTGCCTTTCTGAAAAAAGACGCGAGTATACCAGCACATGGCCCGCCCACCGGCGCCAACACCCGGCGACAAGAACCCCTTACTCGTCTTTTTTCATCAGCCCGGCCAACGCCGCAAACGGGTTATGAGTAGCCTTGGCAACTTTAGGGGTGCTGAGTGAGCTGTCCGAAAAGTACTGCTGGTCGGTGTAGCGCGAGTGTTCGTTGTCATGGCAGTACAAGCACAGCAGCTCCCAGTTGGAGCCGTCCTGCGGGTTGTTGTCATGGTTGTGGTCGCGGTGATGAACCGTCAACTCGCTCAGGCGCTTGCCAGAGAACTCACGGGTGCAGCGGCCGCACACGTGGGGGTACATTTTCAGGGCTTTGTCGCGATAGCCCATTTCGCGGTCACGCTGGGCATCGGCCAGGATGCGGTCCAGCTTGGCGGTGTGGGAGGGTGGGTTTGCTGAACTCATGGGGTTCACCTTAAGACGAATGACGGTTATGTCGTGAAGTTTAGCTGTTGATCAGCCTTTGATTTTTTCCGCAATCCAGATCGTGTGGCGCGTGCCCTTGTTGCCGTGGGCGAAGACTTGCACTTCCTCGGATTTAAAGCCTGCTTTGCGCAGCTTGTCCGAAAACTGCTTGTCGGCGCTTGCCGACCAGACGGCCAGCACGCCTTTGGGGCGCAATGCCTTGGCGCATGCACTCAAGCCGCCGGCTGAGTACAGCCAACTGTTGGCTTTTTGGGTCAGGCCTTCGGGGCCGTTATCGACGTCGAGCATGATCGCGTCAAAGCCATTGGGTTCGGCTTGCAGCACCTTGGCCACGTCCTCGACACGAATCACCGCGCGCGGGTCCTGCAAGGGGTTGCCGGCTTTCTCGCCGAGCGGGCCACGGTTCCATTCCACAACGCCCGGCACCAGTTCCGCGACCACCACTTCGGCAGTCTTGCCCAAATGTTTGAGGGCCGCAGCCAGGGTGAAGCCCATGCCCAGGCCGCCAATCAGCACCCGTGAGTTCGTGCGACCGGCCACTTTACGGCAAGGGATCTCAGCCAAAGCGTCTTCAGAACCATGCATGCGGGTGTTCATCAACTGGCCGCCGTCACCCCCCTGAATCTTGATAACGAAGTCTTCACCATACTCAAACAGGCACAAGGCGCCGCCATTTTCGGGGATCGGGGTGGTGTCGAGCAAAACAAAACGTTTCATGGGAGTCTCATAGAAGAGGACAAAATCAGCTGGTTGCGAGTAGCCTGACGGCATACAAGCTGGTCTGGCAACGGAGTCATTGATGAAACGCACTATTCTAACGGCCATTGTGTGGGGCGCGCTCTCGATAAGTGCGGCTCAGGCAGCGGAGTTAACCCCCATTCCGAGTGTCCCGGTCACACCCGCACCGGGTTCGCCGGGCACTGCTACACCTACGCCATACCCGCAGGTCACCCCGCGTGCAGCGCCCAAGCCTGCCCCGGGCAACAGCAGCCTGGTGCCGCTGCCGCCGATAGACCTGCCGCAGCCACCGCCCAAAGATCAACCGATACCCGGGCTTGAAGCCAAAGACCCGAAAGCCAAGATCCCGGCGGACTGACCGCCGTAGTCGCTGCCGCAGGCTGCGAAGGGTTGCAGCGCAACCCGTTGTTTGCAGGCCGACAACCGCAAAGGCTTAAATCCCCAACACCTTAAACACAAACGCATACTCCAGCGCGACGTCGCGCAGCCCCTGATAGCGGCCGCTCATGCCGCCATGGCCAGCTTCCAGCTCAGTCTTGAGCAGCAACAAATGGTCGTCGGTCTTGGTTGCGCGCAGCTTGGCCACCCATTTGGCCGCCTCCCAATACTGCACACGGCTGTCGTTGTACCCGGCAATCACCAGCATCGCCGGGTACGCCTGCGCCGCCACATTCTCATAAGGCGCGTAGGCCTTGATGCGGTCATAGACCTCAGGCTCTTGCGGGTTGCCCCATTCGTCGTATTCGGTCACCGTCAGCGGCAAATCCGGGTCGAGCATGGTGTTGAGTACGTCGACAAACGGCACCTCAGCAATCGCCGCCTTGAACAGTTCCGGGCGCTGATTGAGCACGGCCCCGATCAACAGCCCGCCCGCGCTGCCGCCACTGATCACCAATTGCTCGCTGCGGGTCAGCCCCTGGTCGATCAAATGCTCGGCACAGGCAATAAAGTCGCTGAACGTGTTGTGTTTGTGTTCCTGCTTGCCCGCGCGATACCACGCCTCGCCCAGCTCGCCGCCGCCGCGCACATGGGCAATGGCAAACGCCACGCCGCGCTCAAGCAAACTCAGGCGTGCGTGGGAAAACCACGGATCAAGGCTTTCGCCATAGGCGCCGTAACCATACAGATACAGCGGTGTCGGTTTGCCCAGCGCATCACGTTTTACTACCAGGCTGATGGGCACCCGAGTGCCATCCGGCGCAGTGGCCCACAAACGTTGGCTGACGTAGTCATCGGCATTGAACGGGCCGAGTACCGGCGTTTCCTTAAGGACTTTTTGCTTGCCATCGGTCAGTGTCAGTTGGCGGACTTGCGCCGGGCGATTCAGCGATTCGTATCGCAGGCGGATGTGCGCACCTTGGAACTCAAGGCTGTCTTGCACATACAGGCTGTAGGCTGCGTCTGGTAGTTGCACGCGGTATGGCGGCAAACCGTTCGGACGGATCTCAATAATCGGTAGGCCGCCTTCGCGCAGGCTCAGGCACAGGGCCTTGGCGTTCAGCGTCAGGCCTTCAAGCATGACCTGGTCGTCATGGGCGATCAGGCGTTGCCACTCACTGCGCTGCGGCGCGTCACCCAACGCGTAATACAGCGCAAAGTTGATCCCGTCCTGATTGGTGCGGATAAACCACGCCCATTGGTCTTCGTGCAGGCCATGATCGACGCTGTAGTCGTGGCCTTCAACCCGTGGCGCCAGGCAGCGAAATGCCTGCTGCGGCTGCTCGGCGTCGAGCACCCAGGTCTCACTGGTGGTTTTGCTGTTGAGCAACAGAATTAGCTGGCGTTCGGAGCTTGAGCGGTAGCAATGCAGGAAAAATCGCCCGTCCGCTTCATGAAACACCTCATGAGCCCCGGTTTCACCCAAGGTATGACGCCACAGCTTGTGCGGGCGATGGGTGTCGTCCAGCTCAGCAAAAAACAGGGTCTGGCTGTCATTGGCCCAGGTCATGCTGCCATCGCAGTCCTCAAAGGGCAGCTCAGTGACGGCGCCGGTGGCCAGCTCTTTGACGAACAGGCGGTAGGTTTCTTCGCCGCTGGTGTCCAGGCTATAAGACAGGCGCTGATGGTCCGGGCTGATACTGAACGCACCCAATGAAATAAACCCGCCATTGGCCAGGGCATTCGGGTCCAGCAGCAACTGCTCGGCGCTTTCGTCAACCTGTTGGTTGTCATCGGCCGGACGCGGGCAACGGTAGTGGCGGGCGTATTCGTCACCGGCCTGGGTGCGGGTGTAATACAGGTACGGGCCCCAAGGGGAGGGGAGCGACAAATCTGTCTCGCGAATCCGTCCCTTGATCTCTTGAAACAGCGTTTCGCGCAATTCGGCCTGGTCGGCCAGCCGCGCTTCCTGATAGTTGTTTTCCGCTATCAGGTAGTCCAAAACCTCTTTGCTATCGCGATTTTGTAACCATGCGTAGGGGTCAGAACCCTCGACCTTATGTGCGATTGGTGCGCTGTTTGCGTAGGCTGATTCGGTCATTGAGCGTTCTCTGAAATCTGAATGAATAGAAGTGACGCTGACGGCGGTGCAGCCGCACTCTCGAAAAGCCGTTATCATAGCGCTTCATTGCCTGCCGACCATGGATACCATGACCGAGAACGACTATCTGATCGCCTGGGGCTTATACGCCTTCGCCGCTTTAGGCTGCCTGCTCGTATGGTGCCGCCTGACCCGCTTTATGTGGCGCTGGTTACGTGAGCCATTACGCATCCTGATGGCGGTGCTACTGTTCAGCCCGACCATTATTGACCCGGTCAAAGATCAATTCGCCCCGGCGGTGGCCATCTCGGCCCTGGACTTGGCGTTCAAGGTGGGTGACAACGTTTGGCGTGCAGCCTCTGACTTGTTGATGTACACCCTGTTTGCGTTTTGCCTGTACGCGGTGTTTGTGTTTATTCGCTGGCCAATCGAGCGTGCCCGCAAGGCGCGTCAGGCGCAAAGCGCAGCCGCTGAGCAAAACCGCAGCATTGACCCTGAAGATGACCAGCCATTCGGCTCAGCCGGTGATGACCGTTACGGCCGTCCGCCTGCGCCGCGTCCGGCAGGCTCGAACCGGGTTGAACCGCGAGTCTGATTTCTTTTCGTTGAGCTTGAATGCGAGTGTGCGAGCGTGTGTGAATTATTGGGCATGAGCGCCAATGTCCCGACTGATATTGTGTTCAGTTTTACCGGCTTGATGCAGCGAGGCGGGCGTACCGGCCCGCATCGTGATGGCTGGGGTATTGCCTTTTATGAAGGTCGCGGTCTGCGTTTGTTTCAGGACCCGGCCGCCAGTTGTGACTCTGAAGTCGCGTTGCTGGTGCAGCGTTATCCGATCAAAAGCGAAGTGGTGATTGGCCATATCCGTCAGGCCAACGTCGGTAAAGTCTGCTTGTCCAACACTCACCCGTTTGTCCGCGAGTTATGGGGTCGTAACTGGTGCTTTGCACACAACGGCCAATTGGCTGACTTCTCGCCGAGCGCCAGCTTCTACCGGCCGATTGGCGACACCGACAGCGAAGCGGCTTTCTGCGATTTGCTCAACCGTGTGCGTGAAGCGTTTCCGGAGCCGGTTGAAGTCGAAGAGCTGATCCCGGTGCTGACCCAGGCGTGCGCCGAATATCGCAGCAAAGGCGTGTTCAACTGCATGCTCAGTGATGGCGATTGGCTGTTTTGCTACTGCTCAACCAAACTGGTGCACATCACTCGACGCGCCCCGTTTGGCCCAGCTAGATTGAAGGATGTCGACGTGATCGTCGACTTCCAGTCCGAAACAACGCCTAACGACGTGGTGACGGTGATCGCCACCGAGCCTTTGACTGAAAACGAAGTCTGGACGCGCTATGAGCCTGGCCATTGGAGCCTGTGGCGCCGCGGTGAGCGCATCAGCCACGGAAAAACTGATTAAGGGACGCGTGTATGTGGATGAGCTACCTGCGGTTGGTGCTGTTTACGCTGGGCCTGTTACTGGGCGTGCAAGTGCCGGGCTTTATCAACGACTACGCCAACCGCGTGGAAGCGCACCTGATCGAAGCCCAGACCGGGCTGGCCGGTTTCCAGAACACTGCCAACCAATTCTTCAAAGGTGACCTGCACGCTCTGGTGGCGCATTACCAGGCCAGTGACGACCCGGTGTTTCGCAGCGATGCCACCAGCCTGAGCACCTTGCTCAACCGTCAGCGCCTGCTAGACGACCAGTTCCAGGCCATGCAAGGCCCGTGGTACATCCGCGCCCTGCAAGTGGCCTACGCGGCCGACCCGGACATCCGCCAGGAAACCCTCAACGCCTACACCTACCAGGTATTGCTGTCGCCCACCGCCATTGGCTGGGCAATGGCCGGTGCATTGCTGTTTTCCTTCATCGTCGAAGGCTTCTTCCGGCTCGTGGATTGGGTGGTACTGGGCGGCAAGCGCCAGCGCGAACGCATCGCCCGCCGCGAACGCAACAGCTAAACCCCGCCCAGACCATCCCTCCTGTAGGAGCTGCCGAAGGCTGCGATCTTTTAACATCAAAAGATCGCGTTGCAAGCTGCTCCTACAGCAGCATCAAGCCATCAACTTTTCTTATCCCCATACCCTGCTTTTATTAGTTGGACTAACCGCCTGTTGCTGTCGAAAAATGCCTGCACCTAATTTCTAAAAAGACCACAGGAGCATCACCGTGAGCCGCCTGTTATTGAACTGCGACATTGGCGAAAGTTTTGGCAACTGGACCCTGGGCCTGGATGCCGAGGTGATGCCATTTATTGATTGCGCAAACATCGCATGCGGCTTTCACGCCGGTGATCCGGGGATCATGCGCAAAACTGTGGGCCTGGCGCTGGCGAACAATGTGCTGATCGGCGCGCACCCGGCGTATCAAGACCTGGCGGGCTTCGGTCGGCGCTCCATGGCCTACTCGGCGCAAGAACTGCAAGACCTGCTGCATTACCAAATTGGCGCACTGGACGGTATATGCCGCGCCCAGGGCTCGCGCGTCAGCTACGTCAAACCCCACGGTGCGATGTACAACGACATGATGGCCAACCCCGCGCAGTTGCGCGCCGTGGTTCAGGCGGTCGCCGCCTACGATGCCAGCTTGCCGCTGATGCTGATGGCCACACGTGACAACAGCGCGGCTCAGGCCATTGGCGATGAGTTTGGCCTGACCCTGTGGTTCGAAGCCTTTGCCGATCGGGCCTACGACAGCGCCGGGCACTTGGTCTCGCGCCAGTTACCCGGCGCCGTGCACCATCAAGCGGAAGTCATCGTCCAGCAAGCGCTGACGATTGCCGCCGGCCAGCCTTTGACGGCCAGCGACGGCAGCGCCTTGCACCTGCACGCCACGACCTTGTGTGTACACGGCGACAACGCCAGCTCGGTGGCGGCTGTGCAGCGCATTCGCGAAGCCTTGAACCAGCAGGCGCAGCCATGAAACCGCGGATCGAAGTCGTGGCCATCGACTGCCTGATGCTGCGTCTGTTCGATGAGATCGCGGAAAGCAACATGCCGTGGATGCTGGCCGCCAGCAAGCGATTGCGCGCTGTATTTGCCGACCATCTGATAGATCTGGTGCCGTCCTACACCACCTTGATGATGCATTACGACGGCCTGGCGCTGACCCCGGCCGAGGCTCGGGACCTGATCGGCCAGGCCATCACGGAGCTGCGTCCAGAAACGCAACGCCTTGGCCAGCGCCATGTGCTGCCGGTGTGGTACGACCTCAGTGTCGGCCCGGAACTTTCGCTGCTGGCCGCGCGTATTGGCGGCCCCGTGAGTGAGGTGATTCGCCGTCACAGCGAACGTGAATATCAAGTGTTCGCCCTGGGCTTCGCCCCCGGCTTTGCCTTTATGGGGCTGGTCGAAGAAGCCTTGGCCGCGCCACGCCTGAACACGCCGCGCAAGCGTGTGGCTGCAGGCAGCGTGGGTATTGCCGAGCGGCAAACGGCGGCTTACCCGGCGCAGTCGCCCGGAGGCTGGAACCTTATCGGCCGCACCCCGAGCGCTCTGTTTGATCGCAATCGAGAGGGCTACAGCTTGATGCAGCCGGGCGATACCGTGCAATTCGAGGCTGTTTCCCGCGCAGAATTCATCCGATTAGGCGGTGACGACACACCTCAGGAGGCTTTTGCATGAGCCGTTTACTGATCAAAGCCAACAACCCGATGTGTCTGTTGCAAGATGCCGGACGTTTTGGTGTACGGCATTTAGGCGTGAGCCAAGGCGGAGCCGCAGACTGGTTATCGATGACGTGGGCCAACTGGCTACTGGGTAATGCGCCAGGCGCGGCGGTCGTTGAGATCACCTTGGGCGGCTTGAGCCTGATTGCCCAGAGCGATTGCACCCTGGCGCTGGCGGGCGCCGATCTGGCGGCAAGCGTCGACGGAAAAGCACTAAAGCCCTGGCGGTGTATCGAGTTGAAAAAAGGCCAGACCCTGAGCTTTACCCAGCCACTGTTGGGTGCTCGTGCCTATCTGGCAGCTCCCGGCGGATTTGTCGCGCCGCAGGTACTGGGCAGCAGTGCAACGGTGGTGCGTGAGCAACTGGGTGGCCCCGATGGTTTCGGTCGTGCGTTGGCCATTGGCGATGAGCTGAATTACACCGCCGAGCCGTCTGCGCTACGTGACATTCCCCTTGCGCAACAGCCCGGCTTTACCGCCAACCCTGTGCTGGATGTGGTACTGGGCGCGCAGATCGGCGCGTTTAGTGGGCAAAGCACCTTCGATGCTTTCAATCAGCCGTGGACCCTCGACAGCCGCGCAGACCGCATGGGTATTCGCCTGCAGGGCCCGGCGCTGGAGTATCAGGGCGCTCCGATGATCTCTGAAGGCATTCCGCTGGGCGCCATCCAGGTACCGCCCGATGGCCAGCCGATCGTCTTGCTCAATGACCGGCAGACCATTGGTGGTTACCCGCGCCTGGGGGCATTAACCCCATTGGCGCTGGCGCGATTGGCACAATGTGTGCCGGGGGAGAACGTCTACTTGCGGCCCGTCACCCAAGACGCCGCACAGCGCCAGCACCAGGCTTTTATGCAACGCTTCATCTAACCCCGAACCCCGTAGGAGCGAGCTTGCCTCGCGATCTTTTGATCTTTTAAAAAGATCGCGAGGCAAGCTC
>NZ_JBEOPQ010000062.1:0-28782 GCF_040310285.1 Pseudomonas sp. HY2-MNA-CIBAN-0224
ATCAGAATTTTTTACCTTACCTGTAGGAGTGCGTTTATCTCGCGATGGGGTGCTCTTGTAAAAGATCGCGAGGCAAGCTCGCTCCCACAAGGCGCGCTTAGCGGTAAAACAACGGGTAGGCGATCTGCCCGACGGCTTCGTTGAGCAACAGCCCGGACTGCCAGACAGACTTGTACTCCGGCATCCAGCCGCCCAGCGGCCTGGCGTTGTCGACGCTTAAAAAGCCGACCGGCGCCGGCACGACCTCAAACCCCGCCTTTTCAAAGCTCCACACCGAACGCGGCATGTGCCACGCCTGGGTGACCACCACCACGCGCTTGATGCCCTGCGGCAACAGAATCTCTGCACTCATTTGCGCGTTTTCCCACGTAGTGCGACTGCGTTCTTCTTTCCAGCGAACCTCTACCCCCGAATCTTCGCGCAACGAGTCGGCCATTATCTGCGCCTCGCTCGGCGGGGTGCCGTAGTGCAAGCCGCCCGTGACCAGCACCGGCAACCCCGAAGCCTTGGCCAGTTGCGCCGCATAGCGCTGGCGTTCCAGGCCGATCCCGGTGGGCTGATCACTGCCCCACGCCGGGTCACCGCGCTCTCGCCCGGAGCCCAGCAGCACAATGGCATCGGCCCGTTCAGATAAGCTCGACCACTCATTGGGGGCTAACGCAGGCTCGCGCTCAATGGTGCGGGCGCTCCATTCCACCATCACCGGCAGGCTCATCAGCCACATGCCGCCCAGGCCCACGGCAAACAGCACACCGGCCAAACGCGGACGCGAATGGCGCAGCCACCAGGCCGCCAGCAGGAATAAAAGAAGGATGCCCGGAGGCAGTAGAAGTTGTTTAACAAAGTAGCGAAAAGGCATCGAGCATCTCCATAGATGCCCGAAGCCTAAGGGGGTTGAAGGGAGGCATCAACAGGGCTGGCCAAAACTCAATCACAACCCGTGTTACCTCAACCCTGAGGAAATGCCGCTCTTCATGTGGGCCCAACCTGAATCGTCGCGCCGGCCTACTTACCCTTAACCCTGTCTTTTAGCCAGATGACCTTGGCTGTCTGAGGGGCTTTTTGCTCAGTACTGCTGCCTTGCAGGCGTTCATCAGCCTCACGCCCGATCCGGTTTAAATAAACGTTGATCAACTCCAGCTCGGCACGACTCAACCCACGCAATTCCAATTCGGCAGGACGTTCGTTTCTCAGTCGCACTGCCGTTTTTGCTGAATCTAGAGCCACACTCAAACGATCAATCAGCCGCTCGAACACCTCCGAATTTATAGCCTTGTATTGCGACTCAACCATCCGTCCACCTCATTAAGGAAGTTTCTTCCCCCCACCAACAGCGTAGCTGCGCTGCTAAAACCAGCGCGCCGCTGCGACCAACGGAGCGATGAGGCAATCAGGGTTTCCCTCGATAGAGTGGGGTCATGTATGCTACGGGACTTCCTGTAACCCCTGCTCCAACCTGACCGGGCAACAAAAATGTCCGCGTGAGTTGAAGAGGATTAGGCCACCCTTTATTAGTACAAGTAGCCATGCACGAACAATATCAACCCCGTGAAATAGAAGCCGCCGCCCAATCATTCTGGGACAACCAAAAGTCCTTCGAAGTCAGCGAAGATCTAGGCAAAGAAACCTACTACTGCCTATCGATGTTCCCGTACCCAAGCGGCAAGCTACACATGGGGCACGTGCGCAACTACACCATCGGTGACGTGATCTCGCGCTACCAGCGCATGCTCGGCAAAAACGTTCTACAACCCATGGGTTGGGACGCTTTCGGCATGCCGGCTGAAAACGCGGCGATGAAAAACAAAGTCGCCCCGGCCAAGTGGACCTACGACAACATCGCCTACATGAAAACCCAGCTGTGCAGCCTGGGTCTGGCGGTTGACTGGTCCCGCGAGATCACCACCTGCAAGCCTGATTACTACCGCTGGGAACAGTGGCTGTTCACCCGCCTGTTCGAAAAAGGCGTGATCTACCGTAAAAACGGCACCGTAAACTGGGACCCGGTCGACCAGACCGTTCTGGCCAACGAACAAGTGATCGACGGCCGCGGCTGGCGTTCGGGCGCGTTGATCGAAAAACGCGAAATCCCGATGTACTACTTCAAGATCACCGCTTACGCGGACGAGCTGCTTGAAAGCCTCGACGACATGCCCGGCTGGCCGGAGCAAGTCAAAACCATGCAACGCAACTGGATTGGCAAATCCCGTGGCATGGAAGTGCAGTTCCCCTACGACCAGGCTTCCATCGGCGAAGCGGGCGCACTCAAAGTCTTCACCACCCGTCCAGACACCCTGATGGGCGCTACTTACGTGGCCGTAGCCGCAGAACACCCGCTGGCTACCCTGGCGGCGCAGAACAACCCTGAGTTGCAAGCGTTTATCGCTGAATGCAAAGGCGGCAGCGTTGCCGAAGCCGACGTGGCGACCCAAGAGAAAAAGGGCCTGCCCACCTCGCTGTTTGTGGAACACCCATTGACCGGCGAAAAGCTCCCGGTGTGGGTCGCCAACTACGTACTGATGCATTACGGCGATGGCGCTGTAATGGCAGTCCCGGCGCACGACGAGCGTGATTTCGAATTCGCCACCAAGTACAACCTGCCGATCAAGGCCGTTGTCCGCACCAGCGCAGGCGATGAGTCGCCAGCACCGTGGCAAGCCGCTTACGGCGAACACGGCCCGCTGATCAACTCCGGCGAATTCGACGGTCTGGACTTCCAGGCTGCATTCGATGCCATCGAAGCTGCCCTGACCACCAAGCACCTGGGCCAGTCGCGTACCCAGTTCCGTCTGCGTGACTGGGGCATCAGCCGCCAGCGCTATTGGGGCTGCCCGATCCCGATCGTGCACTGCGACACCTGCGGTGACGTGCCGGTCCCGGAAGACCAACTGCCAGTCGTATTGCCAGAAGACGTCGTACCCGATGGCGCCGGTTCGCCATTGGCGCGCATGCCTGAGTTCTACGAGTGCAGCTGCCCTAAATGTGGCGCACCGGCCAAACGCGAAACCGACACCATGGACACCTTCGTCGAGTCGTCGTGGTACTACGCGCGCTACGCTTCGCCGCACTTCGACGGTGGCCTGGTTGAGCGCAAGGCGGCCGACCACTGGTTGCCGGTCGATCAGTACATTGGCGGTATCGAACACGCGATCTTGCACCTGCTGTACGCGCGCTTCTTCCACAAACTGATGCGCGACGAAGGTCTGGTCAGCTCCAACGAGCCGTTCAAGAACCTGCTGACCCAGGGCATGGTTATCGCGGATACCTATTTCCGTACCCTGGACAACGGTGGCAAGGACTACTTCAACCCGGACGACGTAGAAGTCGAGCGCGACGCCAAGGCCAAGATCATCGGCGCCACGCTGAAGTCTGACGGCCTGCCGGTTGAAATCGGCGGTTCGCAAAAAATGTCCAAGTCGTTGAACAACGGCGTCGACCCTCAGTCCATGATCGAGCAATACGGCGCAGACACCTGCCGTCTGTTCATGATGTTCGCCTCGCCACCTGACGCCAGCCTGGAATGGTCGGATGCCGGTGTTGAGGGTGCGCACCGCTTCCTCAAGCGCGTATGGCGCCTGGCCCACGCTCACGTAGGCCAGGGCCTGCCGGGCGCGCTGGACATTGCCGGCCTGAATGACGAGCAAAAAGTCATTCGCCGTGCCATTCACCAGGCCATCAAACAAGCCAGCCAGGACGTCGGCCAGCATCACAAATTCAACACCGCCGTTGCCCAGGTAATGACCGTGATGAACGTGCTCGAAAAAGCACCGCAAGCCACCGAACAGGACCGCGCCCTGCTGCAGGAAGGTCTTGAGACGGTTGCCTTGATTCTCGCGCCGATCACGCCGCACATCAGCCACGTGCTGTGGGGCCAGTTGGGTCACGCCACGGCAATCATTGACGCCGCTTGGCCAACCCTGGATGAAAGCGCACTGGTGCAAGACACCCTGCAGCTGGTTATTCAAGTGAACGGCAAACTGCGCGGTCACATCGAAATGCCTGCGGCTGCCAGCCGTGAAGAAGTTGAGGCGGCTGCCCGCACCAACGAAAACGTGCTGCGTTTTACCGAAGGCCTGACGATCCGCAAAGTGATCGTGGTACCGGGTAAATTGGTCAACATCGTCGCCAGCTAATTGGAACAGGCGCCCGGCCTTTGAGTCGGGCGTCCATTAAAACCTTTCGGGTCGCAGCGTCGACCCACCTGGTTTCAAGGGGAGCTTCACATGATCAAACGCAACTTGCTGGTGATGGGTCTCGCTGTTCTGTTGAGTGCCTGCGGCTTCCAGCTGCGCGGTACCGGCACCAACCAACTGACCATCACCGAGCTGGGCCTCAGTGCCCGTGATGCTTACGGCCAAACCGTTCGTGACCTACGCCTGGCGCTGGAAGGCAGCGGCGTTAAAATCACCGACGCGGCACCGTACAAGCTCGTATTGAACAATGAGCAAGAAAACCAGCGCGCTGCCAGCTACACCGGCACCGGCTCGACTGCTGAGTACGAACTGACCAAGGTCTTGAACTACCAGATCAAAGGCGACAACAACCTGGTGTTGCTTGAGAACAAAGTTGAAGCCCGCAAGTTCTTCATGCAGGACAGTGGCAACATCGCGGGTAGCACTCAGGAAGCTTCGATGGTCCGCAAGGAACTCGACCGCGACCTGGTTCAGCAAGTCCTGCTGCGCCTTGAGCAACTGACGCCGGCACGCTTGGCCGAGCTGCAAACACTGGCCGACGAAAAGGCCCGTGCAGAAGCCGCAGCCCTGGAAGCCCAGCAAAAAGCTGAAGCCGAAACCCCTCAGCAGTCGCCCCTCGAACTGCCATAAGTAAGGGATACGGGGCGCTCAAGCGCCCCGTCATCTATCTAGCCCCTATGAAACTCGCCCCCGCTCAACTCACCAAACACCTGCAAGGCAGCCTGTCGCCGGTCTACGTCATCAGCGGCGATGACCCGCTGTTGTGCCAGGAAGCTGCCGACGCCATCCGCACGGCGGCCCGCCAACAGGGCTTTGATGAGCGCCAGGTGTTCAGCGCCGACGCCAGCTTTGACTGGGGCACGCTGCTGCAAGCGGGTGCCAGCATGTCGCTGTTTGCCGAGCGGCGCCTGCTGGAGTTGCGCCTGCCCTCCGGCAAACCCGGCGACAAAGGCGCTGCGGCCCTGATCGAATATTGCTCGCGCCCGGCCGAAGACACCTTGCTGCTGATCAGCCTGCCCAAGCTCGACGGCAGTGCGCAAAAGACCAAGTGGGGCAAAGCCCTGATTGAAGGCCCGCAGACCCAGTTCTTGCAGATCTGGCCTGTGGACGCCAACCAGTTGCCGCAATGGATTCGTCAGCGTCTGTCACAAGCCGGGCTGGCCGCCAGCCAGGACGCTGTCGAACTCATCGCCGCTCGGGTTGAAGGCAACCTGCTGGCGGCAGCCCAAGAAGTCGAAAAGCTCAAGCTGATGGCCGAAGATGGCCAGATCACCGTCGAAACCGTGCAGGCAGCGGTGGCTGACAGTGCGCGGTTTGATGTATTCGGCCTGGTCGATGCGGTGCTCAACGGCGAAGCGGCGCATGCCCTGCGCATGCTCGAAGGCCTGCGCGGCGAAGGCGTCGAACCACCGGTGATTTTGTGGGCGTTGGCCCGCGAGTTGCGGGTGCTGGCCAACATTGCACTGCAATACAGCCAGGGCATCCCGCTGGACAAAGCCTTCAGCCAGGCCCGCCCACCGGTCTGGGACAAGCGCAAACCGCTCATGAGTAAAGCGTTGCAACGTTATTCGGCGCAACGTTGGGCCCAGTTGTTGATGGATGCGCAACGCATTGATGCCCAGATCAAAGGCCAGGCCGCCGGGTCAGCCTGGAGCAGCCTGAGCCGATTAACGCTGCTGATGTGTGGGCAACGTCTGAATTTGCCAGCGGAGTAATACACAACGCGGAGGTGCACTGGACAACTCAAAAAAACTGGCCGATGATTTGCGCTCGTTCACATTGAGCCTTTTCTAACCCAGCGAGAGTAAAGCCATGAGCAAGCGCCCCAACAAGGCCAAGTCCATTGTTGCCCAACCCCTGTTCCGCAGCCGCCAGGAACGCCCCGCCAAAGGCAAAGGCAGCTACCGCCGCGAAGCCTTCCAGTCGAGAGACCGGGAGGCTTTTTACTTTCTGGCTGCCTGACAGCGGGGATGATAAGGTCTGCATCTGATTTGCATTTCGTGGACCTGCGCATGTCTTTAAGTTCTTCACACCGTTGGCCGATGCGCCAACTGATTGCTTTTTCCAGCGTCATCTTGTTAGTCGCCTGCGCAGAAAAACCCACCGCAGCCGATGCCCAACCTTTGCCTGTCCCGCCTGCCGCGCCGGTGGTTACCACCACTGCCGCCAGCACTGACATGCCCGACATTCAGCCCGCTCAAAGCTTTGACCAATGGCTGGCCAATTTCCGCGTGCAAGCCCTGAACGCCGGGATCTCGCCGACTATTTTCGATAACGCGTTCAACGGCGTTACGCCCGACATGAGCGTGATCAAGGCCGATCGCAGCCAACCTGAATTCAGCCGCCCGGTCTGGGAGTACCTCGACGGTGCCCTGTCACCTTTACGCGTGCGTAACGGCCAGCGCCTGCTGGAACAAAACGCCGAACTGCTGAGCCGCATCGAGCAACGCTACGGTGTTGACCGCCAGGCGCTGGTGTCGGTGTGGGGCATGGAAAGCAACTTCGGCACCTTCCAGGGCAACAAGTCGGTGATTCGCTCACTGGCCACCCTCGCCTATGAAGGCCGTCGCCCTGAGTTCGCCCAAAGCCAACTGATTGCCGCGCTCAAGATCATTCAGGAAGGCGATGTCACGCCGGACAAGATGCTCGGCTCCTGGGCGGGCGCCATGGGCCAGACCCAGTTCATCCCGACCACCTATGAAACCCACGCTGTGGATTTCGACGGCGATGGTCGCCGCGACATCTGGAACAGCTCAGCCGACGCCCTGGCCTCGACCGCCCACTACCTGCAAAGCTCTGGCTGGAAGCAAGGCCAACCGTGGGGCTTTGAGGTTCAGTTGCCTGCCGGGTTCGATTACGCGCTGGCCGATGGTGCGGTGCGCAAGAGCGTCAGTGAATGGCGCAAGCTCGGCGTAACACTGCCGGCTGGCACCCAGGCACCTGCCGGGTCCGAAGAACTCAGCGCGACCTTGTTGTTGCCGGCTGGCTACCGTGGCCCGGCGTTTTTAGTGCTGGATAACTTCCGCGCCATTTTGCGTTACAACAATTCGTCATCGTATGCCTTGGCGGTGGGCTTGCTGTCGCAGCGCTTCAATGGCGGCGGGGTGATAGTGGGCGACTGGCCAAAAGACGACCTGCCCCTGAGCCGCACCGAGCGCATGGAATTGCAGACCCTGCTGAGCCAGCGCAACTTCGATGCGGGCAACCCTGACGGCATTATTGGCGCCAATACCCGTAAAGCGATTCGCAGTGCGCAACAAGCTTTTGGCTGGCCCGCCGACGGCTACCCGACGCACAAACTGCTCGAGCGTTTGCGCAGCCAATAACCCATTACCTTGTATGAGCTGCCGGAGGCTGCGATCTGTTGATCTTTAACGTCAAAAGATCGCAGCCTGCGGGGTGAACACCAAAAAATGTAGGAGCGAGCTTGCCTCGCGATCTTTTGATCTTTTAAAAAGTCGCGAGGGACAAAGTCAGGTTTGAGCCGTTACCACGGCCTGTTCAAGCACTACCTGCTGCTTGTCGGCATCCAGACGCACGTGCGCGCCCATCGGCAAGGTGATGTTCGGGTCGCAATGGCCGCTGCGCCAGCCGGCCAGCACGGGGATATTCAGCGGCCCCAGCTCCTGCTTGAGCAACAGCTCCAACCGCGAAACATCGACCCCGGCAAAGTCCCCCACCAACACTGCGCGCACCCGCCCAAGCTTGCCCGCCTGGCGCAGATGGGTGAGCAGGCGGTCGACCCGGTATAACGGCTCGTTGACGTCTTCGATAAACAGGATGATGCCCTGATCGTCCAGCTCAAACACCGTGCCGATGGTGGCGCAGATCATCGACAGGTTGCCGCCCAGCAAACGGCCGCTAGCACTGCCCGGCGCAAGGGTGGTTAGCGGGTACGCCGCAGGGTGCTCCAGCAATGCCGGTTGTTGCCCGCTGAGCATGCGCAGCAAGGAGGATTCTGTTGGCGGCTGTTTGTTGCCCAGCAGGTCCGCATTCAGCATGGCCCCGTGGAAGGTCACAAAGCCCGCGTAACGAGTGATCGCCAAATGCAGTGCGGTGATGTCGCTGTAGCCCACAAACGGCTTGGGATGGCGTCTGAGCAGCTCAAAATCGATGTGTTCGAGAAAGCGCGTGCAGCCATAGCCACCGCGCATGCACAGAATGGCATCCACACTGTCGTCGGCAAAAGCATCGTGCAGGTCACGCAAGCGCACAGCATCGGAACCGGCCAGGTAGCCGTCTTTCTCCCAGACGCCCGGAAACACCTTGAGCTGATAGCCACGGGTTTCCATCCATCGGGTTGCACTGTGCAGATCGAATTCGGAGGGGCCAGCCGGGGCGATCACACCGATCACCCCGCCAGCAGGCAGCGCGGGCACTGCGCTGTGAGTAGTGAACGACACAGGCGCAGCGAACCGGCTATTCATGGTTTCAGGAACCTACCAACATGTCTTTAACCAGTTTGGCTTGCTCGTCTGCGTGGTACGAAGAACGCACCAGCGGACCCGAGGCGACGTTTTTGAAGCCCATTTTGTAACCTTCTTCGGCGAACCAGGCGAAGGTGTCCGGGTGCACAAAACGCTGCACCGGCAAGTGGCTGCGCGACGGTTGCAGGTACTGGCCCAGGGTCAGCATGTCGATGTCGTGTTCACGCATGCGCTGCATCACTTCAATGACTTCGTCATCGGTCTCACCCAGACCCAGCATCAAGCCGGACTTGGTGGGAATGTGCGGCATCATTTGTTTGAAGCGTTGCAGCAGGGTCAGCGACCACTGGTAGTCAGAACCCGGGCGCGCAGCCTTGTACAGGCGAGGCACGGTTTCGAGGTTGTGGTTGAATACATCCGGCGGCTCGGCGGCGGTGATTTCCAGCGCGATGTCCATGCGGCCACGGTAGTCCGGAACCAGGGTTTCGAGCACGACGTTCGGCGACAGGCGACGGATTTCACGGATGCAGTCGGCAAAGTGCTGAGCACCGCCGTCACGCAGGTCATCACGGTCTACCGAGGTGATCACCACGTACTTCAGGCGCAAGTCGGCAATGGCAACCGCTAGGTTATCCGGCTCGTTGGTGTCCAGTGGTTTTGGACGGCCATGGCCTACGTCGCAGAACGGGCAACGACGGGTGCAGATGTCACCCATGATCATGAACGTTGCGGTGCCGCCCGAGAAACACTCGCCCAGGTTCGGGCAGGAGGCTTCTTCGCACACACTGTGCAGCTTGTGTTTGCGCAGCAACGCCTTGATGCGGTCGACTTCCGGCGACACCGGAATGCGCACGCGAATCCAGTCTGGCTTCTTCGGCAGCTCGGTGGTCGGAATGATTTTTACCGGGATACGCGCAACCTTTTCGGCACCGCGCAATTTAACGCCAGTCTCAACCTTGGAACGGGCCTCTTGCGCACGGGCCACACGTTCGGAGATATCCAGCGTCGGGATCAGGGTTTGAACAGCGTCTTGCGCAGTAGTCATATCAGTCGATTCCGCCCGTTAGGGTCGTCTGCTCAGCATAGTCGAGGTGTTTGACGAGCTGCGCACGCAGCTGGACACCTACCTCGGCAAAATCAATCGGCCCTGCATGGTCACGCAACTGGGTCATTGCCAGCCCCGCATAACCACAGGGATTAATCCGTCGAAACGGTTCCAGGTCCATGTCCACATTCAGGGCCAGACCGTGGAAAGAGCAACCGTTGCGAATGCGCAGGCCCAGGGATGCGATTTTCGCACCGTCGACATACACGCCGGGCGCATCGGGCTTGGCCGCCGCTGTCACGCCATAGGTGGCCAGCAACTCGATCAGGCAAAGCTCCATGCGGCTGACCAGCTCACGCACGCCAAAACCGAGACGGCGCACATCCAGCAACAGGTAAGCGACCAACTGGCCGGGCCCGTGATAGGTCACTTGCCCGCCGCGGTCCGATTTAACCACCGGGATATCCCCCGGCAACAACAGATGTTCGGCCTTGCCCGCCTGACCTTGGGTGAACACCGGCGGATGCTGCACCAGCCAGACCTCGTCTTGCGTGTCCGGCGTGTGCTTGCGTTGGTCGGTGAAACGTTGCATCGCCTGCCAGGTGCGCTCGTAATCGAGCACACCCAAATCGCGAACACCCAAGATCTGCGGCATCACAGCACCATGTGCACGAAGCCGGTGGCTCGCAGCTCGCTGTTGATGTTGTACAGCTGGTCTTGATCGGTCGCAACGATGTGCAACTGAATCGTGGTGTATTTGCCGTTGGTGCTCTGACGCTCGTCGATGCGCTCGTCATTGATCTTTGCGTGTTTCAGAACGATGGCAATGATCTTGTCTTTGTTGCCCACACCCGTGTCACTGATCACCTTAACCGGATAGTCAGTTTGAGGAAATTCGATCTTTGGCGCCTTTACTTCGGTATCGGTCATGGCGTATTGGCCTCGGGAACTACAGAGCGGCCCCCTGCACACTCAGCAAGGGGCCACGCAGGGTGGGTTAAATCAGTTGAACAGCCCAAAGAAGAATAGACGGATGCTATCCCACACACGGCGGAAAATGCCACCTTCCTCAACCGGCTCCAGCGCGATCAAGTCAGCGCTGTGGATAACTTTGTCGTCCAGTTTGACTTCAACCTTGCCGATCACATCGCCTTTAGCGATAGGGGCCATCAGCTGCGGGTTCATGGTCATGCTCGCCGCCAGCTTTTTCAATTGGCCTTTAGGCAGGGTCAGACTCAGGTCATCGGCCAGGCCAGCTTTAACCTGGTGAGTGGTGCCTTTCCAGACTGGCGCTTGAGCAAGCTCCGTGCCCTTCTGGTAGAAGGTCTGGGTTTCGAAGAAACGGAAGCCGTAGGTCAGCAGTTTCTGGGTTTCAGCAGCACGTGCTGCTTCGCTGTTGGTGCCGAATACCACGGCGATCAGGCGCATGCCGTCACGTACCGCCGAAGACACCATGCAGTAGCCGGCTTCGTCGGTGTGACCGGTTTTCAGACCATCAACGGTCTTGTCACGCCACAGCAACAAGTTACGGTTAGGCTGCTTGATACCGTTCCAGAAGAACTCTTTCTGCGAGTAGATCGCGTAGTGAGTCGGGTCTTCGTGGATGATGGCGCGAGCCAGTAACGACATGTCGTGAGCCGACGAGTAGTGCTCCGGGTTCGGCAGGCCGGTCGGGTTCATGAAGTGGCTGTTGGACATGCCCAGGTCGCCAGCGGTTTTGTTCATCATGTCAGCGAAGGCGTCTTCGCTGCCGGCGATGTGCTCGGACAGCGCAACGCTGGCGTCGTTACCCGACTGAATGATGATGCCGTGCAACAGGTCGCTGACCGACACTTGGCTGCCGACCTTGATGAACATACGCGAACCGCCGGTGCGCCAGGCGTTTTCGCTGACGGTTACCGGGTCGTTCTCGCCGATCTGGCCACGACGGATTTCCAGAGTCGCGATGTAAGCGGTCATCAGCTTGGTCAAGCTGGCCGGAGGCAGACGCTGATCACCGTTGTTCTCCACCAGCACGTTACCGCTGTTGGCATCCATCAGAACGTAGGATTTGGCGGCCAGCTGTGGCGGCGACGGCATCATCTCGGCTGCCCAGGCGGCAGGAGTGACGATCAGCGGTACAAGCAGGCACAGGCGTTTGGCAAAGGTGGTGATGTTCATCCGTCTCTCGAGTTTGCTAATGGAACCTTACCCTCGCGGGCAAAACTTTTTGACAGCCGTGTAACGGGCTGCCACGTGTTCAGTGTTACTGATCGGTCACAACGCTCGGCTGGCCCAAATTGGCCAGACGCACGCTGTTTTGCGTTTGTTGCACTTCACCGGCCGAGGCAATCGGCCCCATTCGCACACGATGAAGGGTTTGCTGATTGCGCACAATCGAGCTGATAAACACAGGGGCGCTGACCATGCCACTGAGTTTGGAACGAAGCAACTCGGCCGCATCAGGATTGGCGAATGCGCCTACTTGCAAATAGGTGCCCTGGCCCTTGTGCACCGCTACAGGCGGTATGACATCAGCCGCGTGCTGTTGCGGTGGCGGCGTCCATTGCTCGACCTTGCCCGTTGAAACCGTCGGCGCGCCAGCAGCTTGCGCCACTTGCGGCTCGTTGAGCATCAAAGGCGCCGGACGGCCTCGCGCAGCCCACCAGGCCTGCGGGTCAATGCCTTCTACCTTGACGCGGGCCGTACCGGTTTCGGCATAGCCGAGCTTTTTGGCGGCGGCGTAAGACAAGTCGATGATGCGGTCCGAATAGAACGGCCCACGGTCATTCACCCGCAAAATCACGGCCTTGCCGTTGTCCAGGTTGGTCACTTTAACGTAACTGGGCAGCGGCAGCGTCTTATGCGCCGCGCTCATGCCGTACAGGTCATACACTTCGCCGTTGGCGGTGTTCTGCCCGTGGAACTTGGTGCCGTACCAGGACGCCGTGCCTGTGGCCACGTAGTTCTTGGACTCCTGGATCGGGAAATACGACTTGCCCAGCACGGTATACGGGTTGGCCTTGTACGGCCCGGTGTGCAAGGTTGGCGTTGCATCCGGAATGCGCGAAACGTCGACATCCCACCATGGCGCGCCGTCTTTGTGCGCGCGGTTGATGTCCAGGCCAGGCTTGGCGCTGATGGTACCCGCGGTTTGCGGCGTGCTGGTGCGGCTGCTCGAGCAGCTCACCATCAGCAGCGCGATAGCCGTGCAGGCCGCGATTTTCAGAGGTGTGCGTATGGCTAAAAACGGCATTACTTGTTGCCCCGTGCTTGAACCAGCAGGTCGGACAGTTGATGCACTGCCATGGCATACATCACGCTACGGTTGTACCGCGTGATTGCATAAAAATTCTTCAGGCCCATCCAGTATTCAGGGCCATTTTCGCCTTCGAGACGGAACGCCGTGACCGGCATGTCGTCGCGCAGCGCATCATGACTCGACCAGCCCAACGCTCGCAACTCCCCAACGGTTTTGACCGGTTCAATCCCTTGGGTCAAGCCTTCATCGACGCGGTCACCCTGCACGTCGGCGCGGGCCACCACCGGCTCGCCCGCCACCCAGCCATGACGCTTGAAGTAGCTAGCAACACTGCCGATGGCATCGTCCGGGTTGCTCCAGATATTGATGTGGCCATCATTGTCGAAGTCCACGGCATAGGCGCGAAAGCTGCTCGGCATAAACTGCGGCAAGCCCATGGCGCCTGCGTAAGAGCCTTTAAGGCTCAACGGGTCGACTTGTTCTTCACGGGCCAGCAACAGGAACTCACGCAGCTCCTTGCGGAAGAACTCGGCGCGCGGCGGGTAATCAAAGCCCAGGGTCGAGAGCGCATCAATCACCCGGTAATTGCCGGTATTGCGCCCGTAAAAGGTTTCGACGCCGATGATCGACACGATCACTTGGGCCGGCACGCCGTATTCCTTCTCGGCACGGGCTAGCACGGCTTCGTGTTCACGCCAAAAGTCGACACCGCGGGCAACGCGGGCGTCGGTCAGGAACATCGGACGGTATTCTTTCCACTGTTTGACGCGCTCGGCCGGACGCGAAATGGCATCCAGAATGCTTTGCTTGCGCTCGGCCTCACGAAAAACATCCATCAGCTGTTCACCGGCAAACCCGTAGTCGCGGGTCATCTCACCGACAAATTCAGCCACTTGGGGCGAGCCATCGTAGTCGCCGGCCACCGCGCCTTGCGCTGCCCCGAACAGGCCCAAAAAGCCCATCCACGACGCGTATCGAGCGGCCCAGCCACGCATTGCTTGCATTGAATTCTTCACCTTAATCAAACTTGTGCAATCCATTTGCGATGCGTATGGATTGACATCAAAACCCCAAACGCTGACAGCAGCGTCACGAGCGAAGTTCCGCCGTAACTAATAAACGGCAATGGCACGCCCACCACCGGCAACAGCCCACTGACCATACCGATGTTGACGAAAACATAAACAAAAAAGGTCATGGTCAAACTGCCGGCCAGCAATTTGCCAAACAGAGTTTGCGCCTGGGCAGTAATCACCAGGCCGCGACCAATCAACAGCAGGTAGATCAACAACAGCGCGCAAATACCCACCAGGCCGAACTCTTCGCCCATCACCGCAATGATGAAGTCGGTGTGGCTCTCGGGCAGAAAGTCCAGGTGCGACTGGGTTCCCAGCAGCCAGCCTTTGCCGAAGACGCCGCCCGAACCGATGGCGGCCTTGGACTGGATGATGTTCCAGCCAGTGCCCAGCGGGTCGCTCTCAGGGTCGAGGAAGGTCAGGATTCGCTGCTTCTGGTAGTCGTGCATGATGAAAAACCACATGCCAATCGCCACCGGGATCGCAGCCGCCAGCACGCTGACAATCCAGCGCCAGCGCAAACCGCCCATAAACAGTACGAACGCGCCCCCGGCCAGCACCAGCAAGGCGGTGCCGAGGTCGGGCTGACGCACGATCAGGCCGAAGGGTATGCCGATCAGCAACAAACTGACCGCCACGTGCTTGAGCTGCGGCGGCAAGGTGCGCTTGGACAGATACCAGGCGATGGTCGCGGGCATCAGGATTTTCATGAACTCAGAGGGCTGGAAACGAATGACCCCCGGAATGTTGATCCAGCGCGTGGCGCCCATGGCGTTGTGGCCCATGACGTCTACCACCACCAGCAACATCACGCCGAGCAAATAGCAGACCGGCACCCAGCGCGCCATAAACCGCGGTTCAAGCTGGGCGATGACAAACATCGACACCAGCCCGATACCAAACGAGGTGGCCTGCTTGCTCAGCAGGTCCCAGCTTTTACCACTGGCCGAATACAGCACAAACAAACTGCCTGCGGCGAGTGTCAGCAACAAAATCAGCAAGGGGCCGTCGATGTGCAGACGCTGCAACAGCGTGGCACGGCGACGCATCACATCCTCACTGGAGAGGATGCGGTCAAAATTACTCATCATTGGCCGTAGCCTCCGCCTTGGAAACACTGGCGTATTCAGGTTTGAGTTTGCCGTCTTCACCGAGCAACCAAGCGTCCATGACCGAGCGCACCACCGGCGACGCCACACGGCTGCCGGCCTCGCCGTTTTCGATCATGACCGAGACCGCAATCTGCGGGTTGTTCGCCGGGGCAAAACCCACGAACAACGCATGGTCACGGTGACGCTCCTGAACCTTGGACCGGTCGTACTTTTCACCTTGTTTGATTGCGACCACCTGGGCCGTACCGCTCTTGCCCGCGATCAGGTACTGCGCGCCGACACCGGCGACTCGCGCCGTACCGCGAGCGCCATGCACTACCTGCTGCATGGCGTGGTTGACCTTGCCCCAGTTGGACGGGTCGCGCAGCACGATGTCGGGCATGGGGTTGGGGTCTACCGGCGGCACGCCCTCGATGGTCTTGGCCAGGTGCGGACGGTTCCATTTGCCTTTGCTGGCAATCAGCGCCGTGGCCTGGGCCAACTGCAAAGGGGTGGACTGCATATAGCCCTGGCCGATCCCCAGAATCAGGGTTTCACCCGGGAACCAGGCCTGGCGGCGGGTTGCACGCTTCCACTCGCGGGACGGCATCAACCCGGCCGACTCTTCAAACATGTCGAGGGAGACTTTTTGACCAATGCCGAACTGATTCATGTAGGTCGACAAACGGTCGATGCCCAGCTTGTGGGCCAGGTCATAGAAGTAGGTGTCGTTGGAACGCATGATCGCGCTGTCCAGATCGACAAAGCCATCACCGCTGCGGTTCCAGTTACGGTACTTGTGATCGTAATTGGGCAGTTGGTAATAACCGGGGTCAAACACCCGCGTACTGGCCGTCACCACACCGCTGTCCAGCCCGGCAATCGCCACGGCGGGTTTGATGGTCGAACCCGGCGGGTACAAGCCACGCAAAATGCGGTTGAACAGCGGGCGGTCAATGGAATCACGCAGCTCGGCGTAAGCCTTGAAACCGATACCGGTCACAAACAGGTTGGGATCGAAGCTCGGCTGGCTGACCATGGCCAGCACTTCGCCAGTCATCGGATTCAGTGCAACCACCGCCCCACGCCGACCGGCCAAGGCTTCTTCAGCCGCCTCTTGCAACTTGATGTCCAGGCTCAGAACGATGTCTTTACCCGGGATCGGATCAGTGCGTTTGAGCACCCGCAGCACGCGGCCGCGAGCGTTGGTCTCGACCTCTTCGTAGCCGACCTGGCCATGCAGCTCGGCTTCGTAGAAGCGCTCTATACCGGTTTTGCCGATGTGATGGGTGCCGCTGTAGTTAACCTTGTCGAGGGTTTTGATCTCTTTCTCGTTGATCCGACCCACATAACCGACCGAGTGCGCAAAATGCGCCCCTTGCGGGTAGTGGCGGACCAATTGCGCAACTACCTCAACCCCAGGCAAGCGGAACTGGTTAACCGCGATCCGGGCAATTTGTTCTTCATTGAGCTCGAACAGAATCGGCACCGGCTCAAACGGCCGCCGCCCCTGCTTTGTGCGCTTTTCAAACAACGTGCGGTCTTCAGGGGTGAGCTGCAACACCTCAACGATGGTGTCGAGCACCTGATGCCAGTCCCCCGCACGCTCGCGGGTCATGGTCAGGCTGAAGCTGGGACGGTTGTCGGCGATCACCACGCCATTGCGGTCATAAATCAGGCCGCGGGTCGGGGGGATCGGCTGCACATGTACCCGGTTATTCTCTGACAACGTGGAGTGATAGTCGTACTGCACCACTTGCAGGTAGTACAGACGCGCAATCAGTACGCAAATCAGGGCCAACACCAACAGAGCGCCGACCACGACACGGCTGCGCACCAGACGTGCGTCTTTTTCGTGGTCCTTGAGGCGAATTGGCTGGGTCATTCCGGGGGCGCTGAGCTATTTGTGATAAGGGTGCCCGGACAATACCGTCCAGGCGCGATACAACTGCTCACCGATCAGAATCCTTACCAACGGGTGCGGCAACGTCAACGGCGACAGCGACCAGCGCTGATCGGCGCGGGCGCAGACTTCTGGCGCCAACCCTTCCGGGCCGCCGACCATAAAGTTCACCGTACGCGAGTCGAGGCGCCAGCGGTCAAGTTCAACCGCCAGTTGCTCAGTACTCCAGGGCTTGCCATGCACTTCGAGGGTGACGATCCGCTCCCCCGGGCCGACTTTGGCCAGCATGGTCTCGCCTTCCTGACGGATGAACCGGGCCACGTCGGCATTCTTGCCACGGGTATTGAGCGGTATTTCTACCAGTTCGAGCGCCAGTTCGGATGGCAGACGCTTGGCATACTCGTGCCAACCTTCTTCCACCCACTTGGGCATACGCGAACCGACAGCGATCAAACGCAAGCGCACAGCGAACCCTTATTCCTGGTCTTTGTTGAGCTTGGTGAAATGCTCATGGGTGTTTTCCGGGCTGTGGTGCGCAGCGCTTTCAGCACGGCTTTGTGCAGCACCGGCCCACAGACGCTCCAGGTCGTAGAACTGACGTGCGCTGGCGGTCATCATGTGCACGATCACGTCGTCCATATCCAGCAGTACCCAGTCGCTGTCGCCCTTGCCTTCTTCGCCCAGCGGCTTGACGCCCTGTGCTTTAACGGCTTCACGGACCTTGTCGAGCATCGCGCCGATCTGACGGTTCGAAGTACCGGTGGCGATGATCATGAAGTCAGTGATGCTGTGTTTGTCACGTACATCGATAACCTGGATATCTTGTGCCTTGACGTCTTCCAGGGCCGCTACAGCGACTTTCACCAGTGCTTCGCCAGCCAGTACTTCACCTGTGTGGGCGGCAACTGGCAACGGGGCGCTTTTGAAGGTGCCTTTGCGCTTAACTTTGCTTACATCTTTATTTGTCATATAAAACTCGTTTTGCTCGTATGTTCAGCGGCTTCAATACACGTCAAATCGCGCCTTGAAACACGCCTTTTTTAGTTCGACGCACGGTAAAGCCCGTGCGCATCGATGTAGGCCAGGACCGCGTCGGGCACCAGATAACGTACCGACTTACCGCTGGCCAGCAGTTGACGGATCTGGGTGGCGGATACCGCGAGCGGTGTCTGCCAGACGAATGCAATCTGTCCGCTCGGCCCCTTCAGGGCTAGCGGGTCGCTTACCGAGCGCGCTGCCAGCAGGTTGCGCAAGGCATCCGGCGGTTCGCTGTCGGCATCCGGGCGCTGTAGCACCAGGATGTGGCAATGCTGGAGCAACTCTTCCCAGCGGTGCCACATGGGCAGGCCGCAAAATGCGTCCCAGCCCAGCAATAAAAACAACTGGTCATCCGCGGCCAGCTCGGCCCGCATCAGCTCCAGGGTATCAATGGTGTAGGACGGTTTGTCCCGTTGCAGCTCCCGTGGGTCCACTACCAGCGTAGCGACTCCTGCGACGGCGCACTCAACCATCGCCAAACGGTCGAGCGCCGACACCTGCGGGGTGTCACGGTGCGGTGGCCGGGCATTGGGGGTCAGGCGCAGCTCATCGAGCGCCATCATTTCCGCAACCTCTAGCGCACCGCGCAAATGCCCGATGTGCACCGGATCAAACGTGCCCCCCAGCACACCAATGCGTCGGGGTAACACGTCGTTGACCTGCACGTTGCCTGAAGGGCTAAGTTCGCCCAAGTCAGCTCGGCTCCTGGCCGCGCAACTGGCCATCACCGACCACGATGTACTTCTCGCAGGTCAGACCTTCGAGACCCACCGGGCCGCGGGCGTGCAGCTTATCAGTAGAAATGCCAATTTCAGCACCCAATCCGTATTCAAATCCATCTGCGAAGCAGGTCGGGGCGTTGAGCATCACCGAACTGGAGTCCACTTCGGCGATAAATCGCCGGCATTCGCCCTGATGTTCGCTCGCGATCGAGTCGGTGTGGTGGGAGCCATAGTGATTGATGTGCTCAATCGCCTGGTCCAGACCATCAACGATACGGATCGACAAAATCGCCGCCAGGTACTCGGTGTGCCAGTCTTCTTCGCTCGCCGGGGCCACGTCAATCAGCGCCTGGGTGCGTTCGCAGCCGCGCAGTTCGACGCCCTTGGCGCGAAATTGTTCAGCCATGGCCGGCAAAAACTGCGCCGCCACGGCCTGGTCGACCAGCAGGGTTTCCATCGCGCCGCAGATGCCATAACGGTAGGTTTTGGCATTGAAGGCAATCCGCTGAGCCTTGGGCAGGTCGGCATGGGCACTGACGTAGACGTGGCAGATACCGTCCAGGTGCTTGATGACCGGCACGCGGGCGTCACGGCTGACGCGCTCGATCAAGCCCTTGCCGCCACGCGGTACGATCACGTCGACGTACTCAGGCATGGTGATCAATGCGCCCACGGCGGCACGGTCGGTGACTTCAACCACTTGCACCACGGCCGGCGGCAGCCCGGCCTCGGCCAGACCTCGCTGGATGCAGATCGCAATAGCGCGGTTGGAATGAATCGCCTCGGAGCCGCCGCGCAAGATGGTCGCGTTACCGGACTTCAAACACAAGCTGGCCGCATCGATGGTCACGTTCGGACGCGACTCGTAGATGATCCCGACGACACCCAACGGGACGCGCATCTTGCCGACCTGGATACCCGATGGACGGTAGCTCATATCCCGGATGGCACCGATGGGGTCCGGCAGACTGGCCACTTGGCGCAAGCCGACAATCATGCTGTCGATGCGTGCCGGGGTCAGCGCCAGGCGCTCCAGCATCGCGGGCTCGAGGCCGTTGGCCCGGCCGGCGGCCAGGTCCAGTTCGTTGGCGGCAGTCAGCTCCTCGCGGGCAGCGTCCAGTGCGGACGCAGCGCCTTGCAAGGCACGGTTTTTCTGCGCGGTGCTGGCCCTGCCGATCACTCGGGAGGCTTCGCGGGCAGCGCGACCCAGGCGGGTCATGTAGTCAAGAACGGACTCAGTCATGGTCTCAATGGTCTTGGCAGAGGGGAAAGCGGCCGATTATAGCGGTCCCGCCGTCTCACGCACAGCGGTGACAGGCGGATGGTCGAAATGGACGGCAAATAGTCTCTGTTCAGCCCCGATTAAGCACGAGTTGCTATGATCTGTAACTTTTCTGCCATCTTATGACCCCGCTGACGATGCCAACGATGCTCCCTGACGCCTTTTTCGACCGCGACGCCCAGCTTGTCGCGCGCGAACTGCTGGGCAAAGTCATCCGCCATCGGGTCAACGGCCTGTGGCTGAGCGCCCGGATTATCGAAACCGAAGCGTATTACTGCGCCGAAAAAGGCAGCCATGCCTCACTCGGCTACACAGAAAAACGTAAGGCTTTGTTTCTGGATGGCGGGCACATCTACATGTACTACGCACGCGGCGGCGACTCGCTGAACTTCAGCGCCCAGGGCCCCGGCAACGCCGTGCTGATCAACACGTCCATGATTTACCTGTGATTTAACTGTTTTTTATCTCTCGAAGCATAACGGCATACAAGAAGCATTAGAATAATTACCATTTAGATTTAACTGCGTTATGTAGCAAATGCTAACAAGAAGGGGCCACGACGTGATGGCAAAATGCCTTGCCGTGAAATATAGTTAACGAACTGGTCTATTTTTTGGTGTAGGGCAACTGAAATGTTTAGTTTTTTTACAAAGAGGCAAAAGCATTATGATATCGTCAAACATATACTGCGGAAAGACTACAAAATTGAAAGCGAATTAAATTCGAGTTTTATTTTGGCCGCAGAATATAAAAACATAGTTAGTGAAGCGGTTCGTAATGAGATAAGTGATGAAGAAGTCGCAATAAAAGTTGCGACTAGATATTGTGCTAAATTAGCAGCTCATGACCAAATGCAAGAAGCAAAGCAAATCACCCCAAGGCTACTACTGGCTGCTGAATATTTTTTAAGTCGAGGTTTAATCTCGAAAGAAGTCTGGGATTACGTGCATGCAGAGCTATCAATTTCTGTTTTATCTACAAAAGGCAAGATGTAAAACATTTACTTGCAAGGTCAATTTTTATGCTTGAACTCGTTCAAGTGTAAAAAATGAGCACATATAAAATTTTAAAAGTGAAATTTGTGCTAAATCAAAAACAGCTCTTTTCGACCACGAATCTCATCTTCGCACTGCAAGCACAAAAATGCTATTTTCAGAAAAAATCTAAAAGTTTTTTCATGATTTTATATGAAATTATTGATAGTTTGATTTTCTAACCATCAATTAATGGCTTATATACGGCAAAAAAGTTGTCAATAGCAAATCGAAAATATATTTATAGTCCGACCTTATTCAAATTTACGGGTCAACCTTATTTGACTTTTTCTTAATTGAGTTTTGCAACTAACCACCCGAATAAAAATCATCGATGCACTTAAAAATCGCTCCCAGTTTAATTTCACCAAAAAACGTGGGGGTAGGCCACCTACGAGAATGAAAATTTTCAAACCCTACCACTCGATTTCAAAATAAAGCACAACTTACAAAAACGACCATAAAACTCATTATTTCAATTACTTGATATTTGGGTAGCGTTAAACGCTTACACACTCTAAAAACGTCATTTGCGTGAGCTGCATTTTTAAAAGCACTTCGTTGCTTTTCTAAAAGCGAAGCTACCAGATGCTTTTGACTTTATTCCCAGTTCAACCCGATAGGGCAAGGGGTTTATAATTTTCAAAGTGTCACACACGGTAGTAAAGCAGTGGAAAAACTTCGTTTTATGATTTGCTTCGCTTCGCTATTCAAATCTACGAACTTCGTTCGCCTTTCCCAGATGCTTTTGATTTTTCGCCCCGAACGGGGCATGGCTTTTGATTTTGATTGTAAAAGTATTTAAAAGCAATTAAGAGTATTTAAGGGGGCTAATTTAAGCCTATTTTAAGCCATAAATTGACCTGATACTCCCCGCGTTATATGCAGATAGTCCCCGCGTTATATGATAATAGTCCCCGCATTATATGCAGATACCCCCCCTCGTAATATGAAGAGACACCGTCACTCTATGTAGATACTCCCCGCGTCATATGTAACACTATTATGCTAAACAAAATTACCAGCGTAGTTCTATTGACTTCTTGGAGGGTTATGATTAGATGATACTAATAGAACAACAAAAGGGGACGTAATGGAGCTAATATTCAATAAGATTGAAACTAAAAAAAAGATTTACGCACAAGACACATACATGACGTTTGCAAAGTCAATTCTTCACCTGCCTATATTTCAATCAATTAAGAACGGCGAGCGTAAAAGAACAGAGTTAAAAATTGACAGCCTATATGGCTTTAAGAATGTAGAAATGCGTTTCTACCCTTTGTCAGTAGGTTTTGATTTTGACGTGTTTTATTACATTCTTCAAAGAAAGATAAAGTCCGATAAGCTGTCGTTCACAATCAATCTCAACCAATTTATGAAGTTCCACAAAGTCCACCCTAGCAACAAGAAGGTTTACATCGAGAAATTAAAGCTGTCGCTTGATAATATGCTTGATTTTTACTTGAAGTTCTCATACGGGCCTAAAACATACAGGTGTCATTTGTTGACGCATGTTGAAGAGAATGAAGAAAACAGGGAAGAAATAAAAATAACTTTCAGTAAATTTTTTGAGAATTTCTACAAGCACGACCCTGACTTGATTTTTAATCTTCAATTAGACCAGTTAAAAGAGATTAAAGGTGACTACGCAAAAATACTATATATGTTCTATTTTACAAACAGATTTAATGATGGTGTAGAGTTCAAGGTAGGTGAAGTGCTAGAAAGATTACAAAGCAATTTTGCCACAAGAACGAAAACATATGAGTATATAAAGAAGGCACACGACGAACTAATTAGCATTGGCTTTTTGAAGAGCGTAGAGCCAATAAAAGACGGTCGAGAACTGGCAGGCTATAAAATTGAATTTGAAAAAAGAAGAGCGAAGCCATTACCTGAACCAAAAGAAAAAAACCAAAGTAAAGAAAAAATCTCGTTTGAAGAGTTCGATGAAGAGCTACCTTTTTAATAAAGTCATGTAATACAAAAAAGCCCGCAGGGCTTTTATTGTTTATCTTCCATAAAAAATCACGTCTTGATTTTGGCTAATCTGTTCTTCTTTCTATCCAAAAGACCGCCTTCGAATTTTACAGGAATATCATTTTTTTCAAGCTCAACTTCTTGAACATCTAAAAACTCATTTATGTATTTTTGGCCATCAGGTGAATGAAGTTCTTTATGCATTATCTTCAATTGGTCGTTTATTTTGTCAAGCTGTGCTTTGTTAGGTTTTGATTGTTGGTAATTAATACTTCGATTAATACAAGCCTCAACGAAGTTTTTAACAGATGAAAATGCATCTGTAAGTCTTTCATAATAAGTTCTTTTGTCTTCGATTTTAATATCAAGCTCGTTGATTTCATCAGTTTTTGAACTTATTGAAGAAACTAATTTGTCTTCGCTTTGCTGCAATATAAGAATATTATCAATAATGGCATTAACTTCTTTTTTACCATCATCAAGTTTTAAACTAAGTTCTTCGTTGGTGGTTGTTAGTTGTTCATTTTCAGTTTTATAGATACGATTGGCACCTAAAATCCTTTTAAGGTCTTTGTCTAATCTAGCTTTATCTTCGGCCTTTTGTTTTAATTCTTTACTAAGGGCTTCAAGCTCTTCAATGCTTTTATTTATTGAATTATATGTTCTAAACATCTTAGGTTTTGAAGTATCATCATTGATTAACTTTCTTCTTATTTTTTTATCTTCTGTTTCAGGTAATACCTCAACTTGAAAATCATAACCCTTTTTAACAAGCTCCTTGTTTACAAAGGCATAAATTATTTTCTGGTAGGCTTCGCCTAGTGCCTGAGCGTCGGAGAAACTTCTACCTTCAATTTCAGGTTTTCCCTCATTTTTCAAAAAATCATTAACCATTTTAAATTCATCATTGATTAGCTCATATTTCCCTGTTTTTTTGTTTTTCCCATCTATAAATATATGCGGGTGAACTCCCAAGTTATCATCGTGTTCACTGGTGATTTCATCACCATGAAAAACGATTAATTTAACAGGATAGTCAGGCAGGTTTTCTTTGTAAAAGTTGTTTATTATATTCATGTAATCAGTGGGCTTTACATAATCCACACATTGATTAAATGGAAATTTCCAAAATGCTTCTTGAATAACAGTTTTTTTCAAACTGAAATCATCATCGGATTTATTCAATTCGATGGATTTGTTTTTTAACTCTATGTATTTATTGGCACAAGAAACCTTTTGCTTCTTGCGTTGAACATTCATTTCATCAATAACATTTGAAGAAGTAACATCAACAGCTTCTGGGTTTTGAAGCAAAGCTTGAAGAAACGATGTCAATTCACCATCTTCATTTTTTTTGATAAGTTCTTTTAGCTTGTAAGCGTATTTTGACAACTCACAATTAACTTCGGCCAACTGTCCATTATCTTGTTTTTGCTCAGTCAGTGGGTCATATATGGATTTGAACATTTTCTTTCGGTCATCAACCGAAAGCTTATCCATTCTTGTAAGTTTGTTATTGAAAAAAACAATGTTCTTATCAATAAGGTCTTTGTTAAATTCAAGGTCATCTTTTTGAACAATTCTTAAAGAGTGTTCAAGTGATGATTTAAGTTGATTGATACCGGGTGTTTTTTTAACACGGTTACCACTGGTGAAATTTAATCTTTTCCAGATCATACTTTTGGTTTTGGACATCTTGCTCCTGATCGATGTTCACCGGGTAGGTGAACTGAGTTGTCTTTGTCACTCAGAAGGCCTACAAGGCCGCTGGTGACTGCGTAAGGCTACGACCCTAAAAGGGTGCGGAGACTTCGCTAATGTGTTCTACAAGAGAAATTAGAGCCATTGGAAATGGTGAAAATTTTCTTGTTGAACAGTAGGTGTTGCCTTTGCTTTTCAGCTTTTGATTCTGTCCTGCCGACTAGGCACCAGTGGTCATTTCGCAAGCGTAGCGGCTTTCACGAAGTGAAAGTGTGAAATTACCATCAACTGGTTGATAAATACTCATACTTTCAGTAAATGAGTTATTTAACTACAAGTTACCATATATTATTTTATTTTCAAGCGAGGACAAAAAAGGCCACCTGATTAGGCAGCCTTGTGAACTGATTAGGTTCTCTATTGAATTCTTTTCCACTTCAATATTTCTTCAAGTTCACTTTCTCTTTGCTTGTTGTCTGTTGTTCTAAAAACATTCTGGATGATGCCGTCGTTTATAAAACGCTTGGCCCCATTCTTGAACATGATGGCGTAATCATTAAGTTCAAAATCAATAACAATGCTTTTGATGATTTCATGAAATAACAAGTTTATTTTTGAACGTGTTTCATATGTGCCATTTGCTTTCAATTCCTCAACGGCATTATCAATGTTTGAGTTGTAAATATTAAGCTGCGAAACCTCTACTTCTGTTTGCGATTTCTCAACTAAAAGATTTTTAATTTCTAGTTCTGCTTGTTTAGCTCCATCAATCATGAATGAAGGCAAGGCACCATCATTTTCAATAAAAGACTTCTGGAAATTTTCAAGCAACTTTTTATTCTTATCAATCTTGATTTCAATTGTCCGTAGTTTTTTGGTTAAAATATC
The DNA here is from genome assembly GCF_040310285.1 of Pseudomonas sp. HY2-MNA-CIBAN-0224. NCBI lineage: Bacteria > Pseudomonadati > Pseudomonadota > Gammaproteobacteria > Pseudomonadales > Pseudomonadaceae > Pseudomonas > Pseudomonas sp. HY2-MNA-CIBAN-0224. The sequence goes on from NZ_JBEOPQ010000062.1 coordinate 25,625, forward strand.
AAGCGGATTATTTTCATCTAAAATGTCGGCAAGATTGATTTCTTGAATAGCTTTTAATAAGGTAATTTCAAAATCGTCATATCGTAAACGTTTTAAAATACATTCGCGTGTAAATTTCCCCTTCTTACACACAATATAATTGACCGACTTGGGAACCTTTGCACGTTTATCGATGCCCGGATTTAATAAATGAACAGGACCGCCGCAATCGGCACATTTCAACAATCCTGTAAATAAGTTGGTAAAGACTTTGCCTTTGCGTCCTTTTCGCGTGGTATTTGTTGCAGCAATACGCTGACATTGTTCGAACGTTTCACGGCTAATGATTGCCGGGAAATAGTCCTCAATAGGTTCACAAGCTGCAATCAAATCACGTTTGCCAGTGTTTTGCTTCTTAGGTTGATAAAGTCCAAAGGTTGCCGGATTTCTCAAAATTTTAGAAATTATGGAAGGTTCCCAATACTCAACGTTTTTGAATGTTGGGATTTTTCTTTCATTCAAGATGTTCTTGATTTTTAACGAGCCGTTACCATTCTGGAAAAGTTCAAAGATGAGTTTGACCGTTTCGGCTTTTTCAGGATTGAGAACGTATCGACGACGTTTAATGTCTTTTCGTTTTTCTTCATCAAATACTTCGAAGGTTTGGGTATCAAGCCACGCTGGGGCTTGTGCAGTCATTGCTACGCCCTGACTGGCGGCAAGCTCTCTTTTTAAGGCCCAGTTTTCTAGACCTTTATCGCTTTTGTTTTTGCTTTCGACATTTGCACGGGTAGCATCAATTGATAAAGTGATGATTGTATAAACATCAATTTCTTCAAGGATTTTTTGTTCTTTATCACTGATGATTGCGAGTTTCAAACCTTTTGAAATTATCGCGTTAACCTTCATTAAAGCATCAATAGGGCCACGTCTTGTTAACCGGTCAATGTTTTCTAGTGCAAACACATCACCCGCCTGAAACTTACCTTTTTCAAGGTCTTCAAAGAATTTAGTAAGTTCTTTTTGTTGCGTATCATCGGAAAAGGCAGAATGGCCTATGTCTTCAAGAACGTGACTATTTTCTAGTGACAAGTCATTTTTTGCGGCAAAATCGGCTATTAGCTTTCGCTGACGTTCAAGCGAAAAGCCCCGTAATTGCTCACTTGTAGACATCCGAAGGTATGAAATTAACCGTGCCACAAGCCGCTCCCTATAAGGTCAAATCTTACGGGTATTATACGCCTGACTTGATCAAATCGGCCTACCCGTGGGTCGACGCACTGTCTGGCCCGGACAGCCTGGCGCAGATGCAACTCAATAATCCTGATGCCCAAGGCCAGCCGCGCCCGGCGCAAAAGCTGTGCGCGGGGCAAACCCTGCTGTGCAAAGCCTTGGGCCTGAAAGTGCGCGAATGGGATGCCAAACGTTTCGACCGCGAACGATTGTGGGTTGATGACGTCAGAGAGCGACCGTCACGCATCCTGCAGACCACCCGCCTGGGCATCCCGCACGGTCGTGACGAACATTTGCTGTACCGGTTTGTCGACGCCGACTACGCGCCGTACTGCACCCGCAACCCGCTGCGCCGTGGCCAGGTTGAAGGGCAGGATTACCTCGTTTTAGAAAACACCGCCCTCTTGTAGGAGAGAGCTTGCCTCGCGATCTTTTTCAAAGATCAAAAGATCGCGAGGCAAGCTCGCTCCTACAGGGGTTGCTGATCCTCTACAAAAAACAAAAGGAAGTTGAAGTATGGGCCCATGGCTCGATAGCGTTACCAGTTGGCTCACCACCAACCCGCAATGGCTGGGCCTGGCCGTTTTTATCGTGGCGTGCGTGGAATGCCTGGCCATTGCCGGGATCATCGTGCCCGGCACGGTGATGTTGTTTGCAATCGCAGTGCTGGCCGGTAGCGGCGCCCTGTCGCTGGGCCAGACTCTGCTGCTGGGCTTCCTCGGCGGTTTGCTGGGTGACATGTTGTCTTACGCGCTGGGCAGACGTTTCCATCAAAATATCCGGCGCTTGCCTTTGCTGCGCACCCACCCGGAATGGATGACCGGCGCCGAAAACTACTTTCAGCGCTACGGCATCATCAGTCTGATCGTTGGCCGTTTCATTGGCCCGCTGCGGCCCATGCTGCCGATGGTGGCCGGGATGTGCGACATGCCGCTGCCGCGCTTCATTCTGGTCAGTTTGCTGGCTGGCGCTGGCTGGTCGGTCGCTTACCTGCTGCCGGGCTGGGCGACCGGGGCGGCGATCCGCTTGCCGCTGCCTGAAAACTTCTGGCCACAAGCTGCCATCGTCGCCGTCAGCATCGCCGCCCTGCTGGGTCTGAGCATCCACGCCAACGTCCGTCGCCAGCCCAAAGCCACACTGCTGATCGGCACCCTGAGCCTGGCGCTGCTGGTGGCGGTGTTCTTCGGCTACTCGCACATGGCCGCGTTCGATCAGGGCATCAGCGCCTTGGTGCAAGAACATCGCAGCAGCACCATGGACATGCTGGCCGTGCTGGTGACGCAGATCGGTAACTTCCGCACGCAACTGCTGGCCGCCGCTCTGGTGTGCGCGTTGCTGTTCTTCAACAAACAATGGCGCGCCTTGATCTTCTTTGGCGGGGTCACGCTGTTTACCGCCATTGCCAACACCGCCACCAAGCACTTCTTCGCGCGCATGCGCCCTGACGTGCTACTCGACCCGCTGACCAGCTACAGCATGCCCAGCGGCCACAGCTCTGGCTCGTTTGCGTTCTTTTTGGCATTGGCGATTCTGGCGGGCCGTGAAAAACCGCAACGCATGCGCATTACCTGCGTGCTGATCGGCTGCTTGCTGGCCATGACCGTGGCCATGTCACGGATTTACCTGGGCGCCCATTGGCCAACGGACATCATGGCGGGCGCGTTCCTGGCCATCACCGTCAACGCCTTCGCCCTGGCCTTGACCCAGCGCTACATGGTGCTTACGCCGGTGCCAGTAAAAGTCTGGTGGATGATCTTGCCGTCGTGCGCAGCGCTGTATGGCTTTTTCATGCTCAGCCATTTGTCCAAGGAACTGCTGCGCTACGCGTATTAAGCGAGGCCTTAAAAAATCGCAGCCTTCGTGCCTCGACAGCTCTTATCAAACATAAAATAACCCATTGTTTTTATTCAAAAAAACTACCCAGCTTTTTCAAGCCTCCATCCCAG
>NZ_JBEOPQ010000063.1:0-28626 GCF_040310285.1 Pseudomonas sp. HY2-MNA-CIBAN-0224
CTCTTATCAAACATAAAATAAGTGATTGATTCTAAAGGCGCTTGTAGGAGCGAGCTTGCTCGCGATCTTTTGATCTTTATCTAAGAGCCCCCTCACCACGCCTCTCCCGAAGGAGAGGGAACCGATTGGGGGATGCTGAAGAGACTCGGTGGCCTGTTTGCTGCGCGACAGCGCGGCGTCGAAGACGGGGCGGCCACGCCTGCGGGGTCCGGGGTTTGTTCAAGTGTTACCCCGTGTGTAACCGTACGCCCAAAAACGGGGCTATGTGACACCAAAGGCACCGTTTTAGAGCGCTCGGGCGGCCCTTAAAAAATTAGATTAAAGGCTACACTTGCCGGAATAGAAGGGTTTGCGAATAATAGGCCCGCTATTTGCAACTCATATAGGTTCTATATCTTTTGCTCTTGCACGAATTTGAAGAGCTGTCAATGCCTGTAGCCGCCTTTCTCGGTGCATTTGTAATATGTTGTCGCATTGAAGAAATAACGGCTTGAAGCCTGTCGTTAGAATGCCGATCACTCGCTCGTTGTCGTAGTGCTGAACTCGTTTCAACACCAACAGGACGTGGCGCCGCATTCCCGGTTTAACCTCCGCATATTGGGCTCAGGCTCACTCTGCATTTATTGCCCTTTACCGATGGAGTCCTAAGATGAAGAAACTCGTGCTTCTTGGCGCCCTGGCACTGTCCGTGCTGTCCTTGCAGGCGTTTGCTGATGCAAAGCCGCTGAAAATTGGCATTGAAGCCGCTTACCCTCCGTTTGCCTCCAAGGCACCGGACGGCAGCATTGTGGGCTTTGACTATGACATCGGTAACGCTCTGTGTGAGCAGATGCAGGTCAAGTGTGTGTGGGTCGAGCAAGAGTTCGACGGTCTGATCCCGGCACTTAAAGTGCGCAAGATCGACGCCATCCTGTCCTCGATGTCGATCACCGACGACCGCAAGAAGTCTGTGGACTTCACCAACCGCTACTACCTGACCCCGGCGCGCCTGGTGCTGAAGGACGGCACAACCGTTTCTGATTCGCTGGAAGAGCTCAAAGGCAAGAAGATCGGCGTGCAGCGCGGTTCGATTCACGACCGTTTCGCCAAGGAAGTTTTCGCCCCTAAAGGCGCTACTGTTGTGCCTTACAGCTCTCAGAACGAAATCTACCTGGACATCGAAGCCGGTCGTCTGGACGGCACCGTGGCTGACGCCACCCTGTTGCAAGAAGGTTTCCTTGATACCCCGGCTGGTAAAGGCTACGCGTTTGTAGGTCCTTCGTTCACTGACGCCAAGTACTTCGGTGACGGCATCGGTATCGCCGTGCGTAAAGGCGATAAAGAGCTGAAAGACAAAATCGACGGTGCAATCACCGCAATCCGTGCAAACGGCAAGTACGACGAAATCCAGAAAAAATACTTCAACTTCGATATTTACGGCCCAGAAGCCAAGTAAATCATCGCGGCTGTAAGTCTGAAATGGCGCAAGCGACAGGGTCTCTGAAGTTTGCGCCATTTTTTCATCCTAATTTTCACGCTTTTTTTTCGAGGGCCTGAATCATGTTGAAAGGCTACGGGGCTGTCATCCTCGATGGCGCTTGGCTGACGCTACAGCTCGCCTTGTCGTCCATGGCCCTGGCCATTGTTCTAGGTCTGATTGGTGTTTCTATGCGCCTGTCGCCAGTGCGCTGGCTGGCTTGGCTGGGCGATCTGTACTCTACGGTCATTCGTGGGATTCCCGATCTGGTGCTGATCCTGCTGATTTTCTACGGCGGTCAGAACCTGCTGAACAACGTCGCCCCGCTGGTGGGCTACGACGACTACATCGACCTGAACCCCTTCTCGGCTGGCGTGTTCACCTTGGGCTTTATCTTTGGTGCGTACCTGTCCGAAACCTTTCGCGGTGCCTTTATGGCGATCCCCAAAGGTCAGGCGGAAGCGGGTGTGGCCTACGGCATGAGCCGTTTCCAGGTGTTTTTCCGGGTGTTGGTGCCGCAGATGATCCGTCTGGCTATTCCGGGCTTTACCAACAACTGGCTGGTGTTGACCAAAGCCACGGCCCTGATTTCGGTGGTCGGCTTGCAAGACATGATGTTCAAGGCCAAGCAGGCGGCAGATGCCACCCGCGAGCCTTTTACGTTCTTCCTCGCGGTGGCCGCGCTGTACCTGGTAATGACCAGCGTGTCGCTGCTGGCGTTGCGACAACTTGAAAAGCGCTACTCGGTCGGCGTAAAGGTGGCTGAGCTATGATCTTCGACTACAACGTCATTTGGGACAGCATGCCGCTGTACCTCAGCGGCATGGTTGAAACCCTCAAGCTGCTGGGCATTTCACTGTTCTTTGGTTTGCTGGTGGCGCTGCCGCTGGGCCTGATGCGGGTGTCCAAGCGCCCGTGGGTCAACTTCCCTGCGTGGCTCTACACCTACGTGATTCGCGGCACGCCGATGCTGGTGCAGCTGTTTTTGATCTACTACGGCCTGGCCCAGTTTGAAGTCGTGCGCGAAAGCTTTATGTGGCCCTTGCTGTCCAGTGCAACCTTTTGTGCGTGCCTGGCGTTTGCGATCAACACCAGCGCCTACACCGCCGAAATCATTGCGGGCAGCCTCAAGGCCACGCCCCATGGCGAGATCGAAGCCGCCAAGGCGATGGGCATGTCCCCGAGCAAAATGTATCGCCGTATTTTGCTGCCGTCGGCCATGCGCCGGGCGCTGCCGCAATACAGCAACGAAGTGATCATGATGCTGCAGACCACCAGTCTGGCGTCCATCGTGACCCTGATCGACATCACCGGCGCTGCGCGTACCGTTAACGCGCAGTATTACTTGCCGTTTGAAGCCTACATCACCGCAGGTGCGTTCTACCTGTGCCTGACCTTCATTCTGGTACGCCTGTTCAAATTGGCAGAACGCCGCTGGCTGGGCTACATGGCCCCGCGCAAGGCCTGAGTGTTGAGCCGCGCTCAACGTCTGACCCACTGTTTTTGTGAGAACCGACAGCATGTACAAACTTGAAGTCCAAGACCTGCATAAGCGCTACGGCAGTCACGAGGTGCTGAAAGGCGTATCTCTGGCTGCAAAGGCAGGTGATGTGATCAGCATCATCGGTTCCAGCGGTTCAGGCAAAAGTACCTTTTTGCGTTGCATCAACCTGCTTGAGCAGCCGCATGCCGGCAAGATTTTGCTCAACAACGAAGAGCTCAAACTGGTCGCGAAAAAAGACGGCGCCCTGGTAGCGGCAGACCCTAAACAGTTGCAGCGCATGCGTTCGCGCCTGTCGATGGTGTTCCAGCATTTCAACCTGTGGTCGCACATGACCGCGCTGGAAAACATCATGGAAGCGCCCGTGCACGTACTGGGCATGTCCAAGGTCGAAGCGCGGGAAAAAGCCGAGCACTACCTCAACCAGGTCGGCGTGTCCCATCGTAAAGACGCCTACCCTGGGCATATGTCCGGGGGTGAGCAGCAGCGTGTGGCGATTGCCCGTGCGTTGGCGGTGGAGCCAGAGGTCATGCTGTTTGACGAGCCGACCTCGGCGCTGGACCCGGAGCTGGTTGGCGACGTATTGAAGGTCATGCAAGACCTCGCCCTGGAAGGCCGGACCATGGTGGTGGTGACTCACGAAATGGGCTTTGCCCGCGAAGTGTCCAACCAATTGGTGTTCCTGCACAAAGGCGTGGTTGAAGAAAGCGGTAACCCGCGCGAAGTGCTGGTGAACCCGCAGTGCGAGCGTCTGCAGCAGTTCTTGTCGGGCAGCCTCAAGTAATTAAATGGGTTGTGAGACTGCTTTTTGCACCAACTTAGTGCATGCTTCCCGGAATAAGCGGTGGCGGATCTAGCTTGGTTGTTGCCACCTTCGGCATTAACACTGTTTTCGTTTCGGATTGCATGCCATGACTGCCCATCGAATAGGTTTCCTGATTTGGCCCAGCACCAAAGCATTGACGCTGGCGCTGGCCGAGGAGGCCTTGCGGGTCGCCCAACGGGTGCACCCCGAAGTGGCTTACGAACTGGTTTTTCTGCAAGCAGAAGCACCGACCGACGTCGTGGCAGGGGGCTGGCAATTACCCGGTGAGCCGTGGGCCGGGAAGCTTGAAGGGTGCCAGAAGCTCTTTCTGGTGGCCGATGAGCCGCCCGCCGCCATTGCTCCGGCGCTCAGCAGTGCGCTCAAGCAATTGGTGCGTGCGGGGTGCGTGATTGGCGGGTTGTCGGCCGGGGTGTATCCGCTGGCGCAACTGGGCCTGCTCGATGGCTACCGCGCGGCCGTGCATTGGCGCTGGCAAGATGACTTCGCTGAGCGCTTCCCCAAGGTGATTGCCACCAGCCACTTGTTTGACTGGGACCGTGATCGCTTGAGCGCCTGTGGTGGCATGTCGGTACTGGATCTGTTGCTCGCCTTGCTGGCCCGCGACCACGGTGCCGAATTGGCGGGTGCGGTGTCTGAAGAGCTGGTGGTTGAGCGAATCCGAGAAGGCGGTGAGCGCCAGCGCATCCCCTTGCAAAACCGACTGGGTTCCAGCCACCCGAAACTGACCCAAGCCGTTTTGCTGATGGAAGCCAACATTGAAGAGCCGCTGACCACGGATGAAATCGCCCAGCATGTGTGCGTCTCCCGTCGGCAGCTGGAGCGCATCTTCAAGCAGTACCTCAATCGCGTCCCTAGCCAGTACTACCTGGAGCTGCGCTTGAACAAGGCGCGTCAGATGTTGATGCAAACCAGCAAATCGATCATCCAGATCGGCTTGTCGTGCGGGTTCTCCTCGGGTCCGCATTTCTCCAGCGCCTACCGCAATTTCTTCGGTGCCACGCCCCGCGAAGACCGCAACCAGCGCCGCAGCAGCAGCCCGTTCGAATTGTCCTCGGTGCCATCCGAACGCGGTTAACCCGCCATTCACCGCCCGCGTAGGAGCGAGCTTGTCTCGCGATCTTTTGACCGTTAAAAGATCGCGAGACGAGCTCGCTCCTACCGTTATGGGGTGCCGGTGTTTTTTCTCGTTACAAAAGGCTTTTCTCGACGCGCCCAGCGTTTAAACTGCGTCTTTGCGACGCAATATGTCGCATTGCTATAAACCCGCTTAAACCGGGGTTTGGCGCTATAAGAAGTTGTCGCTTGGCGGCAAGGCCGCATCACCATCTGTCCTTACAATCCCCCCATCGCTCGCCATTTTAGGCAGGCGTTTCTCATCAGGAGACTCCGATGTCCGTTGAGCAAGCCCCGGTGCAACGCGCCGATTTCGATCAGGTCATGGTTCCGAACTACGCACCTGCTGCTTTCATTCCTGTGCGTGGCGCCGGTTCCCGAGTCTGGGATCAGTCGGGGCGCGAACTCATCGACTTCGCAGGCGGCATCGCGGTTAACGTGTTGGGCCACGCCCACCCGGAGCTCGTAGGCGCACTGACCGAGCAGGCCAACAACCTGTGGCACGTGTCCAATGTGTTCACCAACGAGCCTGCGCTGCGCCTGGCTAAAAAGCTGGTAGACGCCACCTTCGCTGAGCGCGTGTTCTTCTGTAACTCCGGCGCCGAAGCCAACGAGGCCGCCTTCAAGTTGGCCCGTCGCGTGGCGTTCGACCGTTTCGGTGAAGAGAAATACGAAATCATCGCGGCCCTCAACAGCTTCCACGGCCGTACGCTGTTCACCGTCAACGTGGGTGGGCAGTCGAAGTACTCGGACGGTTTCGGTCCAAAAATCACCGGCATCACGCACATCCCGTTCAACGACCTCGACGCGCTCAAAGCGGCGATCTCGGACAAAACCTGTGCCGTGGTCCTGGAGCCCATCCAGGGCGAAGGCGGCGTATTGCCAGCCGAGCAGGCTTACCTGCAAGGCGCGCGCGAGCTGTGCGACCAGCACAATGCCTTGCTGGTGTTTGACGAAGTGCAAACCGGCATGGGCCGTACCGGCCACCTGTTTGCCTACCAGCACTACGGCGTGACCCCGGACATCCTCACCAGCGCCAAAAGCCTGGGCGGCGGTTTTCCGATCGCGGCTATGTTGACCACCGAAGACCTGGCCAAACACCTGGTTGTCGGCACTCACGGCACCACTTACGGCGGCAACCCGCTGGCATGCGCAGTGGGCAACGCTGTGTTCGACGTGATCAACACCCCGGACGTGTTGCAGGGCGTTGAGGCCAAACATCAACTGTTCAAAATCCGCCTTGAACAAATCGGCCAGCAGTACGGCGTATTTACCCAAGTGCGTGGTTTAGGCCTGTTGCTGGGCTGCGTCTTGAGCGATGCCTGGAAAGGCCGCGCCAAAGACATCTTCAACGCAGCTGAAAAAGAAAACCTGATGATCCTGCAAGCCGGCCCGGACGTGGTGCGTTTCGCCCCAAGCCTGGTGGTTGAAGAAGCAGACATCACCGAAGGCCTGGATCGTTTTGAGCGTGCAATCAAACACCTGACCGCCTGATCCACGCCATAACCCTGTAGGAGCGAGCTCGCCTCGCGATCTTTTGATCTTTTAAAAGACCGAGAGGCATGCTCGCTCCCACAGGGCCCCATTTTTTATTTTCTGGATTAAGGAGTGACACCATGCTGGTGATGCGCCCCGCGCAAATGGCTGACCTGAGCGAGGTACAGCGTCTGGCTGCGGACAGCCCGATTGGTGTCACTTCATTGCCGGACGACCTCGACCGTCTGCGCGACAAGATCGCCGCTTCCGAAGCCTCGTTTGCCGCTGAAGTCAGTTTCAATGGCGAAGAAAGTTACTTCTTCGTCCTTGAAGACACCACCGCAGGCAAGCTGGTGGGCTGTTCGGCCATCGTCGCGTCGGCCGGGTACTCCGAGCCTTTTTATAGTTTTCGTAACGAGACCTTCGTTCACGCCTCGCGCGAACTGAAGATCCACAACAAGATCCACGTGCTGTCGCAGTGTCACGATCTGACCGGCAACAGCCTGCTGACCAGCTTTTATGTGGTCCCGGATCTGGTGGGCACAGCCTGGTCCGAACTCAACTCCCGAGGCCGCCTGCTGTTTGTGGCCAACCACCCGGAGCGCTTTGCCGATTCGGTGGTCACCGAGATCGTCGGTTACAGCGATGAAAACGGCGACTCGCCCTTTTGGGACGCCATTGGCCGCAACTTCTTCGACTTGAACTACGCCGCCGCCGAGCGCCTGTGCGGGCTGAAAAGCCGCACCTTCCTCGCCGAGCTGATGCCGCATTATCCGATTTACGTGCCGCTGCTGCCCGATACCGCCCAGGAAGCCATGGGCCAGGTGCACCCGCGTGCGCAAATCACCTTCGACATTTTGATGCGTGAAGGTTTTGAAACCGATCATTACATCGACATTTTCGACGGCGGCCCGACCCTGCATGCGCGGGTCTCGGGCATCCGCTCGATCGCTCAAAGCCGCGTAGTGCCGGTCAAGATCGGTGAGCCGATTCGCGGAGGCGGTCGCCCGTACCTGGTGGCCAATGCCCAGTTGCAGGACTACCGCGCCGTCTTGCTGGAGCTCGACTGGGCGCCGGGCAAGCCGGTCACGCTGGATCTGGAAGCGGCCGAAGCGCTCGGCGTTGGCGAAGGCGTCAGCGTGCGAGTGGTTGCGGTTTAACGCGTTTGAGCGAGTGTCACGGGGTTCGCCCGCGAGCCCTGTTTAAGGAGATAGCATGATCGTTCGTCCTGTACGCAGTAGCGATTTACCGGCCCTGATTGAACTGGCCCGCAGCACGGGCACCGGCCTGACCACCTTGCCGGCCAATGAACAGCGCCTGCTGCACCGTGTGAGCTGGGCTGAAAAAACCTTTCGTGGCGAAGCTGAACGCGCCGATGCCGACTACCTGTTCGTGCTCGAAAACGATGACGGCAAAGTGGTGGGTATTTCGGCCATTGCTGGCGCCGTCGGCCTGCGTGAGCCTTGGTACAACTTCCGGGTTGGCCTGACCGTCAGCGCCTCCCAGGAACTGAACATTTACCGCGAAATCCCGACCCTGTTCCTGGCCAACGACCTGACGGGCAACTCTGAGCTGTGCTCGTTGTTCCTCAGTGCCGATCACCGCAATGGCCTTAACGGCCGCATGCTGGCCAAGGCGCGGATGCTGTTTATCGCTGAATTCCCCGAGCTGTTTGGCAACAAGATCATTGCCGAAATGCGCGGCATGTCAGATGAAAACGGCCGCTCACCTTTCTGGGAAAGCCTGGGGCGGCACTTTTTCAAAATGGAATTCAGCCAGGCCGATTACCTGACCGGCGTGGGCAACAAAGCCTTTATCGCCGAGCTGATGCCCAAGTTTCCGGTGTACACCTGCTTCTTGTCCGAAAGCGCCCGCGCCGTGATCGGCAAGGTGCATACCGACACCGAGCCTGCGCTGAACATGCTCAAAAGCGAAGGGTTCAGTTATCAGGGCTACGTCGATATTTTCGACGCGGGCCCGGCAGTGGAATGCGAAACCACCAAGATTCGCGCGGTGCGTGACAGTGAGGCGCTGGTGCTGGCCATCGGCACTCCGGGCGATGACGCCCCGGCTTACCTGATTCATAACCGCAAACGTGAAGAGTGCCGCATCACCGCCGCCCCGGCACGTTTGGCGGCGGGCACGCTGGTGGTCGACAAACTGACGGCCAAGCGTCTGCAACTGAGTGCAGGCGATCAAGTGCGCGCCGTCCCGTTATCTGCCCAGCCAGCCGCGTCGCGGGAGTCCAAATAATGAGCACGTTGTATATCGCAGGCGCCTGGCAGAACGGTCAGGGCGAAATCATCGAGTCGCTGAACCCGGTCACCCAGCAGGTGCTGTGGACGGGCCACGCGGCCAATGCCGAGCAGGTGAGCGAAGCAGTCAAAGCTGCGCGTCAGGCGTTTCCGGCCTGGGCCAAGCGGTCTTTCGAAGAGCGCCTGAGCGTGCTCGAAGCCTTCGCTGCGAGCCTGAAAACCCACGCCGATGAACTGGCCCGCTGCATCGGTGAAGAAACCGGCAAGCCGCTGTGGGAGTCGGCCACCGAAGTCACCAGCATGATCAACAAGGTGGCGATCTCGGTACAAAGCTACCGCGAGCGCACCGGTGAAAAAATCGGCCCGCTGGGCGATGCCACCGCAGTGCTGCGCCACAAGCCCCACGGCGTGGTTGCGGTGTTCGGCCCGTACAACTTCCCTGGCCACTTGCCTAACGGGCATATCGTCCCGGCGTTGCTGGCGGGGAACAGCGTGGTGTTCAAGCCGAGCGAGCTGACCCCTAAGGTCGCTGAGCTGACGGTCAAGTGCTGGATCGAAGCCGGTTTGCCAGCGGGTGTGCTGAACCTGCTGCAAGGTGCGCGCAAGACCGGTGTCGCGTTGGCCGCTCATGCGGGCATCGACGGGTTGTTCTTCACCGGCTCCAGCCGCACCGGCAACAGCCTGCATCAACAGTTCGCCGGGCGCCCGGACAAAATTTTGGCTCTGGAGATGGGCGGCAATAATCCGCTGGTGGTCGATCAGGTGGCAGACCTGGACGCCGCGGTGTACACGATTATTCAGTCGGCCTTTATCTCGGCTGGCCAGCGTTGCACCTGTGCGCGGCGTTTGCTGGTGCCGCAAGGCGCATGGGGCGACCGTCTGCTTGAGCGGCTGGTCGAGGTCAGCAAACTCATCGAAGTGGGCGCGTTTGACCAGCAACCGGCACCGTTCATGGGCTCGGTGATTTCGTTGTCAGCGGCGCGTGATCTGCTGGCTGCACAGACTCTGTTGATCGACAGCGGGGCGCAGGTTTTGCTGCGCATGACCCAGCCAAGCACCACGGCGGCGTTGCTCACGCCGGGCATTATTGATGTGACGGGCGTGAGCGAGCGTTCTGACGAAGAGCTGTTCGGGCCGTTGCTGCAAGTGTTTCGTTACAGCGACTTTGACGCCGCGATTGCCGAGGCCAACAACACCGCGTTCGGTTTGGCCGCAGGTTTGCTCTCGGACTCCGAAGCGCGCTACCAGCAGTTCTGGCTTGAAAGCCGGGCCGGGATTGTGAACTGGAACAAGCAACTCACGGGCGCCGCCAGCAGCGCACCGTTTGGCGGTGTCGGCGCGTCCGGCAACCACCGCGCCAGCGCGTATTACGCCGCTGATTATTGCGCTTACCCGGTCGCGTCGCTAGAAACCCCGACCCTGGCGCTGCCCGCCGCTCTGACCCCAGGCGTGCGATTGTCTTAAGGCCTCATGTCGTCACTGTGGGAGCGGGCTTGCTCGCGATGCAGGCTGCGCGGTTTTACGGTTAAGCCGCGTTGATGCCATCGCGAGCAAGCCCGCTCCCACAGGTCAAGTGCTCTACCTTGTCTATTACCACCGTTTGCCGGAGCCTCACCGATGAAATCCTTTGAAGTCAATTTTGACGGTCTAGTGGGGCCGACCCATAACTACGGCGGTTTGTCGTTTGGCAATGTCGCGTCCCAGAGCAACAGCCAGCAGGCATCCAACCCCAAGGAAGCCGCGCTGCAAGGCCTGGAAAAAATGAAAGCGCTGATGGACATGGGCTTTGTCCAGGGCGTGCTGGCGCCGCAAGAGCGCCCGGATGTCGCCGCCTTGCGCAGCCTGGGCTTTAGCGGCACTGACGCACAAGTGATTGAGCGCGCCGCCAAAGACGCCATGCCGTTGCTGGTTGCCAGTTGCTCGGCCTCCAGCATGTGGGTGGCCAACGCCGCCACGGTCAGCCCAAGCGCAGACACCGCCGATGGCCGCGTGCATTTCACCGCGGCCAACCTCAATTGCAAGTTCCACCGCAGCATCGAGCACCCGACCACCAGCCGCGTGCTGGGCGCGATGTTTGCCGATCAGCAGCACTTTGCGCACCACGCGGCGTTGCCGGCAGTGGCGCAGTTTGGTGATGAAGGCGCCGCCAACCACACACGCTTTTGCCGTGAGTACGGCGAGGCCGGGGTCGAGTTTTTTGTCTATGGGCGCAGTGCGTTCGACAGCCGTTACCCCGCGCCGCAAAAGTACCCGGCACGCCAAACCCTCGAAGCTTCACAAGCCGTGGCGCGTCTGCACGGCTTGAGCGAGGAGGGCGTGGTGTTTGCCCAGCAAAACCCGTCGGTGATTGACCAGGGCGTGTTCCATAACGACGTGATCGCGGTGGGTAATGGCGAGCTGCTGTTCCATCACCAGGATGCCTTCCTTAATACCGAAGCCATGCTCGACGAGCTGCGTCGCAAGCTGGCCGCGCGCGGGGCTGCATTTGAGTCCATCTGCGTGCCGCGCGATCAAGTGACCGTCGATGACGCAGTGCGCTCTTACCTGTTCAACAGCCAACTGCTCAGTCGTGCTGATGGCTCGATGCTGCTGATCGTGCCCGAAGAGTGCCGCGCCAACCCGCGTGTCTGGAGCTACCTGCAAGGCCTGACCAGCGCTGGCGGGGCGATCCGCGAAGTGAAGGTGTTTGATCTCAAGCAGAGCATGCAGAACGGCGGCGGCCCGGCGTGCCTGCGCTTGCGTGTGGCGCTTAACGAAACAGAGCTGGCGGCGGTCAACCCTGGGGTTATCATGTCGGCCCCGCTGTACGACACGCTGACCGGCTGGGTGAACAAGCACTACCGCGATGCCTTGCGCGAAAGCGACCTGGCAGACCCGCAATTGCTGCTTGAATGCCGGACGGCACTGGATGAACTGACGCAAATCCTTAAACTGGGCTCGGTTTATCCGTTTCAGATCAATTGACCCCCGCGCGTGTTTGCCTGTTGCGCACGCGCCACCTGATTTTCCAATGAGAGCGAAATTATGAGCGATTCCCTGCAACTGATCCTTGAAGACACCGACGGCACGCAACTGCAAACCTCCTGCACCCGCGTCGCGGTCCTGTGGCAAGGTAAAGAGCTGTGGATCCAGCAAGACGGCCGTGGCCAGTTGCTGATTGGTGTAGATGTAGAAGAAGGCGATGCTGAATACGCCAACCTGTTGCTGCGCCCATTGGCCACTAACCTTGTTAGTCTGCAACTGGAAATGGAACCGGCTGACATGAGTGACGAAGATGGCGAAGACGGTCACGTGCACGGCCCGGACTGCAATCACTGATTAAGGATGCCCTATGCTCGCTCTCGGCAAACTGCTTGAACTGACCTTGACCGGACGTGAACCGGCCCAGAAAACTCAACTGACTGTCGATGGCGTGCGTTTGCGCTGGCTGGCCGAGGGCGCGCTTGAGGTGCGCCCCCCTGAGGCGCGCGACAACGGCATGGACGTGCTGTTGTCGGCCGGCATCCACGGCAATGAAACAGCGCCGATCGAATTGCTCGATCGCCTGATCCATGCCATTGCTCGCGGTGAGATCAAGCCGCGAGCACGCATTCTGTTTTTGTTCGGCAACCCGGGCGCCATGCGCACGGGCGCACGGTTTGTCGAAGAAGACCTCAATCGTCTGTTTAACGGCCGCCATGAAAGCAGCAGCGGGCCAGAAGCCCTGCGTGCCTGTGAGCTTGAGCACCTGGCCGAGACGTTTTTCAATGCCCCTGAGCGCACCCGTTTGCATTTCGATCTGCACACGGCCATTCGCGGTTCCAAGATTGAGCAGTTCGCCTTGTACCCCTTCAAAGAGGGGCGCAAGCATTCCCGCGATCAACTGGCGCGCCTGCGGGCCGCTGGCATGGAAGCGGTGCTGTTGCAGAACAAGCCTTCCATCGTGTTCAGCGCTTACACATACGATCAGCTGGGCGCCGAGGCGTTTACCCTGGAGCTGGGCAAGGCCCGGCCATTTGGGCATAACGACGGGGTTAACGTCGAGCGTCTGGAATTGCGCTTGCAGCAGATTATCGAAGGCACTGAGCCGTCGCTGGAAGGCGCGTCGCTGGACGGCTTGCAGTTGTTCAGCGTGGCGCGGGAAGTGATCAAACAGACAGACTTGTTTCTGATGCACTTGCCGGCGGATATCGAGAATTTTTCTGAGTTGCCCAAAGGTTATTTGCTGGCGCAAGACACGCCAAAAACCCGCTGGGTTATCGAGGAAGAGGGTGCACGGATCATCTTTCCCAACCCCAAGGTCAAGAACGGCCTGCGGGCGGGGATCATCATCAAGCCGGTGAAAGCAACAGCGTTTGCTTAAATATCGGCAGCCTGTAGGAGCGAGCTTGCTCGCGATCTTTTAATCTTTAAAAGCTAAAGATCGCGAGCAAGCTCGCTCCTACAGGAGGTTTCAGCGCTTACACCGCGCGTTTTTGCTGGCTGTCCAAACGCTTGATAGCGCGGATTTTCTGCAGGGTGTCTACGCAGGTTTTCGCCGCTTCCTGACCTTTGTGCACGAAGTGGTCGAAGAAGAATTTCTGGTGCTCTTCGCCCGCGTGGAAGTGGTGCGGGGTGAGGCTGACCGAGAACACCGGCACTTCAGTTTCCAGCTGCACTTGCATCAGGCCGCTGACCACGGACTGCGCCACGAAATCGTGACGATAAATGCCACCGTCGACCACCAGTGCGGCACCGACGATGCCGGCGTAGCGGCCCGTCTTGGCCAGCAGTTTGGCGTGCAACGGGATTTCGAAGGCACCGCCGACTTCAAAGAAATCGATGTCACTTTCCTGATAGCCCTGTTCAAGCATCTCGGCCAGGAAGCCTTTACGGCTCTGATCGACGATCTCTTTGTGCCAGCTGGCCTGGATGAAAGCGACGCGTTCGTTGTGATGAATAGCGGTAGGTTGCATGTTCTGACTCCTGTTTGTGTGAAAAACAGGGCATATGAATCGAATGGGATTTAAGGGTACGTGCAGACGGGGAGTCCCCCTCTGGTTAACGGCCCTTTGGCGCCAATCCCGTTCTCTCTTCATCCGGACTATGACCGTCGGCCCCGGGATCACACCGGGTCTGCTGACCTTGCCCCATCATCAGCCAAAAAGCTGTCTGATGCGCCAAGCGCTCGCGGGCTATACGCATTGCGCGTAATTACCGCCGGTGGGGAGTTACACCCCGCCCTGAGAACGTTGCCGCCCGTGTTTCAGGGCAGCGGGCATTTTGTATCACAAATGTTTCAAAGATGCATCGCTGCTTTTTGCTAATAGCCATCGTATTTTCTGATGCCTGTATAAGGCTAATCTTGCGCCACAAGGATTTATTTGATGAGCCGACGGCCGAGGACTTTTGCATGAGTGTTATCGATCTGCGCAGCGACACCGTGACCCAACCCAGCACTGGCATGCGTGACGCCATGGCGAGCGCGCCGCTGGGCGACGATGTATACGGTGAAGACCCGACGGTAAACAAGCTGGAGTCTGAGCTCGCCTCGCGCCTGGGGTTTGCACAAGCACTGTTTGTGCCCACCGGCACCATGAGCAACTTGCTGGCGCTGATGGCGCATTGCGGGCGTGGTGACGAATACATCGTGGGGCAGCAGGCGCACACTTATAAGTACGAAGGTGGCGGTGCGGCCGTATTGGGCTCAATTCAGCCACAACCGCTGGAGGTGCAGGCCGACGGCTCGCTGGATTTGCAACAGGTGGCGGCGGCAATCAAGCCTGACGACTTTCACTTCGCCCGCACCCGCTTGCTGGCCCTGGAAAACACCATGCAGGGCAAGGTTCTGCCGGTCGAGTATCTGGCGCAGGCCAGCCGCTTGACCCGCGAACACGGCCTGGCGCTGCACCTGGACGGCGCCCGGTTATACAACGCGGCGGTGAAGCTGGGGGTGGACGCGAGCGAAATTGCCCGGCATTTCGATTCGGTTTCGGTGTGTTTGTCCAAGGGCTTGGGCGCGCCGGTGGGGTCTGTGTTGTGTGGCACCGTTGAATTGATCGGCAAGGCCCGGCGCCTGCGCAAAATGGTCGGTGGCGGCATGCGACAGGCCGGGCAACTGGCCGCGGCGGGCTTGTATGCGCTGGACCATCAGGTGGCGCGTCTGGCCGATGATCATGCCAATGCGCAACGGCTGGCCGATGGCCTGCGTGAGGCCGGTTATCGCGTTGAGCCGGTACAGACCAACATGGTTTACGTGCAAGTTGATGGGCAGGCGGCAGCACTTAAAGCCTTTGCGGGGGAGCGGGGCATCAAGCTCAGTGCTGCGCCGCGCTTGCGCATGGTGACCCACATGGACGTCAGCCGCAGCCAAATCGAGCAAACCATCGAGGTTTTCCGCGACTTTATCCGTCAATAAGCTTGCAATCTGTCCAATTGCTTGCAGCTATCGTATAAACACACTGTACCCAAGGCGAAGGGCCGATATAATGCGGCCCTTTGCGAGTCATTTGTCAATTGATGAGAATTGTTTGCCTGGGCAGGAAGGGTTCCGATCCGTCCCGCTTCTGAGCAATAGCCATCAATTGACAGCAATGATTTGCCTCTGGCCGCAGCCTCCGTGGAAGAACCTATGAAAAGCGCAGAAATCCGTGAAGCCTTCCTTCGCTTCTTCGAGGAGCAAGGTCACACCCGTGTCCCTTCGAGCTCCTTGGTCCCGAATAACGACCCAACCCTGCTGTTCACTAACGCGGGGATGAACCAGTTCAAGGACTGCTTCCTGGGTCAAGAAAAACGTGCTTACACCCGTGCAACCAGCAGCCAGAAGTGCGTGCGTGCCGGTGGTAAGAACAGCGACCTGGAAAACGTCGGTTACACCGCACGTCACCACACCTTCTTTGAAATGCTTGGCAACTTCAGCTTTGGCGATTATTTCAAGAAAGACGCGATCAACTTCGCCTGGACCTTTTTGACCGGCGTATTGAAGCTGCCTAAAGAAAAGCTCTGGGTCACGGTGTACGCCAGCGATGACGAAGCCTATGACATCTGGACCCAAGACGTGGGCGTGCCTGCCGAGCGCATGATCCGCATTGGCGACAACAAAGGCGCACCGTACGCGTCCGATAACTTCTGGACCATGGGCGATACCGGCCCGTGCGGCCCCTGCACCGAGATTTTCTACGATCACGGCCCTGAGATCTGGGGTGGCCCACCGGGCTCGCCAGAGGAAGACGGCGACCGTTACATCGAGATCTGGAACAACGTTTTCATGCAGTTCAACCGCACCGCCGACGGCGTGTTGCATCCATTGCCAGCGCCGTCGGTAGACACCGGCATGGGCCTGGAGCGGATCAGCGCGGTGATGCAGCACGTGAACTCCAACTACGACATCGACCTGTTCCAGAGCCTGTTGAAAGCCGCCGCCCAAGCGATCGGCTGCGCCAACGAAGGCCAGGCGTCGCTCAAAGTCGTGGCTGACCACATCCGTTCGTGCAGCTTCCTGATTGCTGATGGCGTGTTGCCTTCCAATGAAGGCCGTGGCTACGTGCTGCGTCGCATCATTCGTCGCGCTTGCCGTCACGGCAACAAGCTGGGCGCAACCGGTAACTTCTTCTACAAGATCGTCGCGGCCCTGGTGGCCGAGATGGGCGAGAGCTTCCCGGAGCTGGTGCGTGAGCAGGCCAACATTGAGCGCGTACTTAAAGCCGAAGAAGAGCAATTCTCCAAGACCCTGGAGCAGGGCCTGAAAATCCTTGAGCAGGATCTGGCCGAGCTTAAAGGCACCGTGGTGCCGGGCGACGTGGTGTTCAAGCTGTATGACACCTACGGCTTCCCGATGGACCTGACCGCCGACATCGCCCGCGAGCGCAACCTGACCGTAGACGAAGAAGGCTTCGAACGCGAAATGGAAGCCCAGCGTGTGCGTGCGCGTTCGGCCAGCTCGTTCGGTCTGGACTACAACACCCTGGTTAAAGTTGACGTGCCTACCGAGTTTATCGGCTACGGCGCGACCCACAGCTCGGCCAAAGTGATTGCCCTCTATAAAGAAGGCCAGTCGGTTACCAGCCTGAACGAAGGCGACGAGGGCGTGGTCGTACTCGACCAGACGCCTTTCTACGCTGAATCCGGTGGCCAGGTTGGCGATTGCGGTTACCTGCAAGCCGGTGCTGCGCGTTTTGACGTGCGTGACACCACCAAAACCGGCGGCGCATTCCTGCACCACGGCGTTGTGGCAGCAGGTGGCCTGAAGGTCGGTGAAACCGTTGAAGCGCAAGTCGATGCCGATGTGCGTCACGCCACCTCGCTGAACCACTCGGCCACGCACTTGTTGCACGCCGCCTTGCGCCAAGTGCTGGGCGAGCACGTTCAGCAGAAGGGCTCGTTGGTCGACAGTCAGCGCATGCGTTTTGACTTCAGCCACTTTGAAGCCATCAAGCCTGAGCAGATCAAGGCGCTGGAAGACATCGTTAACGCCGAGATTCGCAAGAACACCCCGGTCGAGACAGAAGAAACCGATATCGAAACCGCCAAGCAAAAAGGCGCCATGGCGCTGTTTGGCGAGAAATACGGTGACAGCGTGCGCGTGCTGAGCATGGGTGGCGATTTCTCGGTAGAGCTGTGCGGTGGTATCCACGCGCAGCGCACCGGCGACATCGGCCTGATGAAAATCACCAGCGAAGGCGGTGTGGCCTCGGGCGTTCGTCGTATTGAAGCGGTCACCGGCGCTGCTGCGCTGGCTTACTTGAACGCTGCCGAAGAGCAGCTCAAAGAAGCCGCAAGCCTGGTTAAAGGCTCGCGTGACAACCTGGTCGACAAACTGTCGGCCGTGCTGGAGCGTAACCGCCAGCTGGAAAAACAACTGGAACAATTGCAGGCCAAGGCCGCAAGCGCTGCGGGCGATGATCTGTCATCCTCGGCAGTCGATGTAAAAGGCGTGAACGTGTTGGCCGCCCGCCTGGACGGTCAAGATGGCAAGGCGCTGTTGGCGCTGGTAGATCAGTTGAAGAACAAGCTCGGCCGCGCAGTGATCCTGCTCGGCAGTGTTCATGAAGATAAGGTCGTACTGGTTGCAGGCGTGACCAAAGACCTGACTGGCCAACTCAAAGCCGGTGATTTGATGAAGCAGGCCGCTGCAGCAGTGGGCGGGAAGGGCGGTGGTCGTCCGGACATGGCGCAAGGCGGCGGTGTTGATGCCGCAGCCCTGGACGCCGCGCTGGCCCTGACTGTGCCATTTGTCGAGCAGGGTATCTGAGGTCCAGTACGCGCCGTCGTCTAGTGGCGGCGTGTCGTTTGAATGATAAATGGGCGCCCTTTATGGGCTGAGGCTGCTTTGAAATGGCTTTGATCGTACAAAAATTTGGAGGCACCTCGGTCGGCACTGTCGAGAGAATCGAGCAGGTCGCCGATA
This sequence comes from Pseudomonas sp. HY2-MNA-CIBAN-0224, assembly GCF_040310285.1. Taxonomy (NCBI): domain Bacteria; kingdom Pseudomonadati; phylum Pseudomonadota; class Gammaproteobacteria; order Pseudomonadales; family Pseudomonadaceae; genus Pseudomonas; species Pseudomonas sp. HY2-MNA-CIBAN-0224. The sequence continues at coordinate 17,992 of NZ_JBEOPQ010000063.1, forward strand.
AAGTTAAGAAGTTTCGCGAAGCCGGCAACGACCTGGTTATTGTGCTGTCTGCGATGAGCGGCGAGACCAACCGTTTGATTGATCTGGCCAAACAGATCAGCGATCAGCCGTTGCCTCGTGAGCTGGACGTGATTGTCTCCACCGGCGAGCAAGTCACCATTGGCTTGCTGGCCATGGCGCTGAACAAGCGCGGCGTTCCAGCGGTGTCTTACACCGGTAGCCAGGTGCGCATCCTGACAGACAGTTCGCACACCAAAGCCCGCATTCTGAAAATTGACGACCAGAAAATTCGCGCCGACCTGAAGGAAGGGCGCGTAGTGGTGGTTGCTGGTTTCCAGGGCGTGGATGAAAACGGCAACATTACCACCTTGGGCCGTGGTGGCTCGGACACGACCGGCGTGGCGCTGGCGGCAGCCCTGAAGGCTGACGAATGCCAGATCTACACCGATGTTGACGGCGTCTACACCACCGACCCACGGGTTGTGGCCAAGGCTCAGCGCCTGGAAAAGATCACCTTCGAAGAAATGCTGGAAATGGCCAGCCTGGGCTCCAAGGTGTTGCAGATCCGTGCCGTTGAGTTCGCCGGCAAGTACAACGTTCCGCTGCGCGTATTGCACAGCTTTAAAGAGGGTCCGGGCACCCTCATTACTATCGATGAAGAGGAATCCATGGAACAGCCGATCATTTCTGGCATCGCTTTCAACCGCGACGAAGCCAAGCTGACCATCCGTGGTGTGCCAGATACCCCGGGTGTTGCATTCAAAATCCTCGGCCCGATCAGCGCGGCCAACATTGAAGTCGACATGATCGTGCAGAACGTTGCGCACGATAACACCACCGACTTCACCTTTACCGTGCACCGCAACGACTACCAGGCCGCCTTTGAGGTCCTGGAAAACACCTCTCGCGAGATCGGTGCCCGTGAAGTGGTCGGCGATACCAACATTGCCAAGGTGTCGATTGTCGGCGTGGGCATGCGCTCGCACGCAGGCGTTGCCAGCCGCATGTTCGAATCGCTGGCCAAAGAGAACATCAACATCCTGATGATCTCGACCTCCGAGATCAAAGTGTCGGTGGTGATCGAAGAGAAGTACCTGGAGCTCGCAGTGCGTTCCCTGCACACGGCTTTTGATTTGGACGCACCTGCCCGGCAGGGCGAGTAAGCGTTGCCCAGAGGGCGCGGTGAACCCGCGCCTTTTGTTTTTTTGATGGATGTGGCACAGGGCTTTATCTTTTGCCATGTTGGTCAATACTAAGGGCGCAGGGTTTTGTCGCTATATAGCTGCAAGCCCCAGCCCTTTTTTTTTGCAGACTGTTGTCCCTGAATGTAAGTGTGAGGAGAAACGTATGCTGATTCTGACTCGCCGGTGCGCAGAAAGCCTGATCATAGGCGATGGTGAAATTACTGTGACCGTGCTCGGCGTCAAAGGAAACCAAGTGCGAATTGGTGTGAATGCGCCCAAGGAAGTGGCCGTGCACCGCGAGGAAATCTACCTGCGGATCAAGAAAGAAAAGGACGAGGAACCAAGTCTTTAATTTTATTTAAGTTTTTAGTTGCATACGGGGAAAAGGCTGGTTATTATACGCCCCGTGTTGCGGAGAGGTGGCCGAGTGGCCGAAGGCGCTCCCCTGCTAAGGGAGTACATCTCAAAAGGGTGTCGGGGGTTCGAATCCCCCCTTCTCCGCCATTATTCATGTAGCACGTTAGAATCTAGCCACTTCAGTAAGTTGTTGAATTTATTGAAAAAAACACTTGGCAGAGAGATTCAACGGTCTATAATACGCAGCTTCAAATGCACTCGTAGCTCAGCTGGATAGAGTACTCGGCTACGAACCGAGCGGTCACAGGTTCGAATCCTGTCGAGTGCACCATTTAAGAGTTAGTTGCTTCGGTAGTTAACTTTGCTTCAACCAGGGTGGGCTGGTCTAACAAACACAACTTGCACTCGTAGCTCAGCTGGATAGAGTACTCGGCTACGAACCGAGCGGTCACAGGTTCGAATCCTGTCGAGTGCACCATTTATAAGTTAGTTGCTCCGGTAGTTAACTTTGCTTCAACCAGGGTGGTCTGGTTTAACAAACACAACTTGCACTCGTAGCTCAGCTGGATAGAGTACTCGGCTACGAACCGAGCGGTCACAGGTTCGAATCCTGTCGAGTGCACCATACACCAAGAAGCCCGCATTTTATGCGGGCTTTTTGCTGTCTGCGATTTATGAAATATCGAATCGCCGCGGCAGGCAGCCTTTTTTGTCACGTCCCCGACTTATCTTCTGTTTATCGTGAACCCGCCTCCAGGAATTAACCGGGCCGGGCGAGGTCTGTCTGTAGGAGCGAGCTCGCCTCTCGATCTGTTGATCTTCTAAAAAATGCCAGACCGCACGATGATTCATAAAAAAGGTGTGCTCTGCCAAGCGCTTTTAGCGTCGCAGATTCAGCGGCTCAGACGCAGCCGTAAACGTTTGTTATCTCCACAGATTTATAGCGTCATTAATTTTTAAGCCGTGTATGATTGCGCCCGTCAGCCCCGCCGGGGCTTGTGGAATACCTCCATGGACTTACCCAGTAGTAACTCAGCATCCCGTTTTTCCAATCATGAATTGACTGATTGATCCTTCCGGCGTGCCCTGCTGCTGGGAGTGGAGTTCGCCTATGACCGAAGTTGAAGTAAAGAAAGCGCAAGACAGCCTGCAAAGCCGCCTGGCTCAAGTGATTGAGCTGCTCAACCGCCAGCGCGTGGTTGAGGGCCTGACGCACCGTCAGGAAGGCCAGCATCAGGATCGCGTCGAGACCCTGGTTCATCGCCAAAACCTTGTTGAGCTCCAGCGCAAGCTGGAAGACCTGCACTCCGCAGACGTTGCCTACATTCTTGAAGCCTTGCCCCTGGACGATCGTCTGACCGTCTGGCAGTTGGTCAAGGCCGACCGTGATGGCGACATCCTGCTCGAAGTGTCTGACTCTGTGCGTGAAACCCTGATCGCCGACATGGACGATCACGAGCTCCTGGCCGCCGCCAAGGAGATGGACGCCGACGAACTTGCTGACCTGGCCCCCGAGCTGCCGCGAGACGTCATCCATGAGCTGATGGAAACCCTCGATGCGCAACAGCGTGAGCGCGTTCGCTCCGCGTTGTCCTATAACGAGGACCAGGTCGGCGCCCTGATGGACTTCGAGATGGTGACGATCCGTGAAGACGTCAGCCTTGAAGTGGTCTTGCGTTACCTGCGTCGCCTCAAAGAATTGCCTGGCCACACCGACAAACTGTTTGTGGTCGATTACGACGGCGTGCTCAAGGGCGTGCTGCCGATCAAGCGCCTGCTGGTCAACGACCCTGAAAAACAAGTGGCTGACGTGATGGCCAGCGACCCGGTGAGTTTTCATCCGGACGAAGACGCCTACGATGCCGCCCAGGCGTTTGAGCGTTACGACTTGATCTCGGCGCCGGTGGTCGACAAAAACGGCAAACTGATTGGCCGTTTGACCATCGACGAAATGGTCGACTTGATCCGTGAGGAAAGCGAAAGCGAAGTCCTCAACATGGCCGGTCTGCGCGAAGAAGAAGATATCTTCGCCTCGGTGTGGAAATCTCTGCGTAACCGTTGGGCCTGGCTGGCGATCAACCTGATCACCGCCTTTATTGCTTCACGGGTGATCGGCCTGTTTGAAGGCTCGATTGAAAAACTGGTGGCCCTGGCGGCCCTGATGCCCATCGTGGCCGGTATCGGCGGTAACTCCGGTAACCAGACCATCACCATGATCGTGCGCGCCATGGCGCTGGACCAGGTGAACACCGGCAGCACCAAGCGCCTCATGCGCAAAGAGCTGGCCGTGGCCTTGATCAACGGCGTGGTGTGGGGCGGGGTGATCGGTGTGGTCGCCTACCTGCTATACGGCAGCTGGTCGCTGGGGGTGGTGATGACAGCCGCCATGACGCTCAACTTGCTGTTGGCGGCGCTCATGGGCGTGTTGATCCCCATGACGCTGGCCCGCTTCGGGCGTGACCCGGCCATGGGCGCGAGTGTAATGATCACCGCCATGACCGACAGCGGCGGGTTCTTTATCTTCCTGGGGCTGGCAACGTTGTTCTTGCTCTGACCAAAAAAGGCCTGACCGGCAACCAGCCCGTCAGGCCTTTTTTATTGGCGCCTGAACAGCGCGCATAAAAAAGCCAGCAGAGCGCTGGCTTTTTTGTTGCCTGGGTTAAATCAAGACGCGTCGGATGTGGCTTCAACATCGTGAGCAATCAGGGAAACCAAAGCGTTTTGTTGGCGGTGAGACAGTTGGCGGAAGCGTTGCAGTAACTCGCGTTCGTTCAGGGAAAGCTCAGGGCTGTCCAGACGCAGGCTGGGTTCATCACCCAGTGCGCCTTCCTGAATAAGGCTTTGCTCTAGGCGAGCAATGATCTCGGAGTTCATGCTGCGGTGGTGATTGCGAGCCACTTCGGCAATGCGTTCACGCATTCCGTCTGGCAGGCGAACGACGAACTTGTCAGCCGTACGGCTTGAGTAAATTGCCTGTTTCAATGGGCGCATTATAGTTAACCGGTTAGTTCAGGGGAGCGGTTCTCGGAAATTGGCCGCAAGCTATGGTTTCAGACCAGGCTTGTGGCCAAATGTTCAACCTGAATTGCAAAGAGGCGCGCATCATGCCTCATATCTGCCACTTCCCTGGCGTCAATTCTGTGACAAATATTGAACGGGATAAAGGCTATAAGCCAGCACCTATTGTCAAAAATGTGCGTTGTCCTACGTAGTTTACAGGCTATCGGCTTTTCTAAAAGGAACCATTATGTGTAAAGGCCATCATTGACTGACTTGAATGCTTCTTAGCAGCCCCCATCTTGTTGCCTCCTCACCCTGTGCGGGTGAACCCAGTTTTACGCAGCCGCGTCCCGGAGATCCACCGAGTGCCAGGTAAATTGATCTATTTGATGGGGCCTTCAGGCTCAGGCAAAGACAGCCTGATCGAAGCTGCGCGCCCTGATTTGGCGGCGCGCGGGTGTGAAGTGATCCAGCGGGTGATTACCCGTTCGGCAGAGTCGGCAGGTGAAGAGGCGATTGGCGTTAGTCGCGAAGTGTTTCAGGCGCTCAAATCCAGCAGGGCCTTTGCTCTGGACTGGCAGGCCAATGGCCTGGAATACGGCATACCCGTGCAGCTGGATCACTGGCTAGCGGCCGGGCGCCACGTGCTGGTCAACGGATCAAGAGGGCACCTGAAACAGGCCCGCGAACGCTACCCGGACTTGCTGGCGATTATGTTGCGGGTTGATACCGGCGTCTTGCGTCAGCGCTTGCTGGCCCGTGGCCGAGAAACCCCGGCAGAAATAAACGCCCGTCTAGCGCGCAATGAACTGTTTTTGGAGTCTGTAGAAGCGTTAGTCGCTGACCGTGTGCACCTGCTGGACAACTCGGCCGCCTTGCTGGTTGGCGTTAAGCGCTTGCTCGCGCTCATAGATGCCGCCATCGCGACGCCTCAGCGCAACTGAGGATCAAACTTGAAGCGGCGCCCCAGTGCGCGGGCTACCAGCCAGCCAGCAAAAAACACGGTGGCCGCAATCAACGGCGCATTCCCCAACTCATCCTGAGAGAACAGACCCAGAGCCAGACTCAACAGGGCGAGCATCAACAAGCCGAAAGCAATTTTGGACATGGATTAAGCATCTCTTTATTCAGAAAACCCAGCGATCGCCTTGGGTGTTCTCGAATGCGGCAGGAGTGGTTGAGCGCTCGGTGGCCAAATGCGGCGTAACGTGGCTGTTACCCATCATCACGGCCCGTTGCGGCATTGGCGTATGCGGTTTGCTGTACGTGCCGGCTACATCCATGCCTGGCTCGGCGGCAACCGGGTCGGCGTAAAAGTGAAAGCCAGTCAAAACCGCCAGGGCAAGAACATTCAACAAGAAAAGGGTGCTGTTCATGGTCATGGCAGTCATCTCTTAGAATTAGGTGATGCCATGAATAGAGCAGGCATCATGCCAACTCTTTTTGTTTATAAAACCCTTATAAATCAATGGCTTGCTAGGTATTGCGAGGGCCATTCAATTGCAAATTGCAATGATGGCTTTTTGGTGTAATGCAAAATGCACGATGCTGGAAAACCAGGCGGGGAAGTGACTAATAACCTGACGCAAACGCTCTTGGGGCGTTGGATTCAACGCAAGGGGTTAATGGCCAATTATCTTCAGCATCCCCCAATCAGTTCCCTCTCCTTCGGGAGAGGGCTAGGGTGAGGGGCTTTTGCTCTAAAAACCTGACCTGAAACTACCGCATAAACTTCGCCGCCCACCCCGAAATCACCTTGGGGCGCGGCTGCGCATACGTGCGCACCTTGGACGTCGACAACCCAAGACGCACCAGCGACTCAGCAACCGTCACCGCCGCGCTCACGCCATCAATCACCGGCACCCCGGTGCGCTGACGAATCTGCTCATCCAGCCCGGCCATACCGCCACAGCCCAGGCAAATCACCTCGGCGCGGTCCTCACTCACCGCCAACTCGGCCTGGCGCACAATGGCCTCCAGCGCGCGCTCGGGTGACTCCTCCAATTCCAGCACCGCCAGGCCGCTGGCCCGCACCGACGCACAGCGATCCCACAACCCCGACAGGCGCAGGCGATCCTCAATCAACGGCACCGTGCGATCCAGCGTGGTCACCACCGAATACGCACGGCCCACATACATCGCCGTGCTGGCCGCCGCATCGGTAATGTCCACCACCGGCACGTTGAGCAACTCCTGCAAACCTTCGCGCCCGTGCTCGCCATAACCCGCCTGAATCACCGCATCAAACGGCTGATCGTAGGACATGACCTTGTCCATCACCGCAATGGCGGCCAGATAACTCTCAAAATTGCCTTCAACCGAATCAGCCCCAAAATCCGGGGTCAGGCCGATAATCTCAGTCCCGGGCGCCGCGGCCGCCTGCGCTTGTCGCGCAATGGCCTGGGTGATGCTGTCAGTCGTATTGACGTTGACCACGAGAATTCGCATGCAAGCTCCTGCAACAAAAAAGTAAAAACACGGCCCGCCATCCGCGGGCCGCACAACACTCAATGGCTGACGTTATCAACCGCAATCGACTCGCCGCTGACGCTGGCGTAATGCTCCTGGCGCTTGGCAAAAATCAGATACAACAGCGCCGCGATGCCCGCACCAATCAACCAGGAGAACGGCGACACCTCATGAAAGCCCGGCACCAGCGCCAGCACGATGGCAATCAGCGCTGCCGGAATAAAGGCCGCCACGGCGCGCATATTGACCCCGCGTGAGTAAAAATAAGCGCCACGTGGGTTTTCGCTGTACAGCGCGGGCACATCGATCTGGCCTTTTCGCAGCAGCCAGTAATCGACCATGATCACCCCATAAAGCGGGCCGAGCAGGGCGCCCAGGCCCGACAGAAAGTACACAATCACCAACGGGCTGTTGTAGAGGTTCCACGGCAGAATCAGCACCGCAATGGTGGCGCTGATCATCCCGGCGCGGCGAAACGTCAAATGGCGGGGCGCCAGGTTGCTCAGCACAAACGCCGGGGCGACAAAGTTGGCCATGATATTCACCGCCACCGTCACAATCAGAAACGCCAGGCAGCCCAACACCAGGAAAAACGTATTAGGGATAGACGCGATGATTTGCGTCGGGCTTTCGATAATTTGCCCGTTGATTTGAAACTGCGCGCCGCACAGCAGCACGGTGATCCCGGCGAATACCAGAATATTCACCGGCAGGCCCCAGAAGTTACCGACCTTGATGGTTTTGCAGCACGGCGAAGAACGGGAAAAGTCGCTGAAATTCAAAATCAGCGTGCCATAAATCGCCAGCCACAACGCCCCGCCTGCAAACACATTGCGCCACACCTCGGCGGTGCTCAGCGGCACCCGGTTAGACCAGGCGATGGTGCCGTTGGCCTGAAAGTACATCCACGCCGCCAGGCTGATCACCGTCAGCAAAATCACCGGCCCGGCAAAGGCCTCGTAACGGCGCACCATCTCCATGCCATAGGCCAAAATGGCCAGCTGCACCAGCCAGATCGCCACAAAACACACCCAGCCCAGGCTCGACAGGCCCAGGATCGAGTCATGATCATACGCCGCAAAACCGGGGTGCACCGCCACCAGCAGCACGCGCAGTACCACCGACGCCAAATACGTCTGAATCCCGAACCACGCAATCGCAATTACTGCACGAATCAACGCGGGAATCTGCGCCCCATGCACACCGAAACTGATACGGCTGATCACCGGAAACGGCACCCCGGTGCGCTGGCCCATATAGCCGGACAGGTTCATAAACATAAACACCAGCCCTGCGCCGATGCCCAGCGAGAGCAGAATCTGCCAACCATTCAGCCCCAGTGCATACAAACCGATGGCGAACGAGTAATTGGCAATGTTGTGCACATCATTGGTCCACAGCGCAAAAATGCTGTAACGCCCCCAGCGTCGACCTTCAGCTTTGGTCGGTGCCAGATCGTTGTTATGCAAGCGTGGGCTGAGCGCCAGCGTGGCAGACGAACTGTCCGCCAGCGGCTTTGGGGTAGAAACGGAAGAGGGTAAATCCAGAGCGATAGTGCTGGAGAGTCTTGTGCGCATTCTGGGCAAGCTCCTGACCCCGTACCTGCGTCATGACAGGGTGGAATCACTGGTGATGAAGTCCGCGTTATGCCTGCAGTTAGGGTGCAAGCTACTAAACAACGTGTACTTATTTTTGTGTGTCTTTGTATACAAGTGTCGTTTAGCTCAAAGCGATATTCATGCCAGCCAACAGCGCCGGGGCAGCGTGCGCGTCCTTAGAAACTTTGAATGTTTATGTAATAGTTTGAAAAATAAGATGAATTAAAAAACTACAAAAAAGCGTGAAATGCGTAAGGCAGGAAAAATCAACAAACGCCCAAAAGTGTGCACCCCAAAAAGGCTGTTACTTTTTGATGCACGCCCCGCGCGTCGCACCCAATGAGTGCACCGTTATGTGACAACCTGTATACGATTTTTAACTGTAGGAGCGAGCTTGCCTCGCGAGCTCTTAATCTTGAAAACCGTGCCTGCTTGCACCCAGGCACGTACTGCTCTAGTGCGTTGTCAAACCATCCAGCGACTTATCGACATACGCCTTGGCCAGCTCCACCAAGTGCATGCTCGACAACACCAAACTGCGTGCATGGCCGCTCAAACCATTCCCCGCCTCACTCGCCGAAGCGCCCGCGCAGCGCAACAAGTCTGACGCCTGGGCCAAAGCCGCTTCTAAATTGACACTGTCGGGGATGACATACGTGGCCTGATCCACGTGTCGTGGAGGCTTAGGGTCGAGCAAATAAAAGTCCAGTGCACGCTCAGCGGCGGCACGGTCCAACGACACATCACTGCACTGAGCAGCCTCGTGCAAGGGGAGGGTAGGTGGATCGGGAACAATCATCTTCATGGCACAACTCCAATTTCATTAAAGGAGCTGTCACATATCGCTACTAAACGAGAGGTGGCAGCCGTGCGCAGGTTAGTAGACCGGTGAATTTGGCAAAACCGGCGCGCTCGAAGGCGCCCTGCGCACGGCCACCATAAAACGCAGGCCGTAAAAAAGCGCCTCGCGGAGGTGGCGCCTTGCGCCAAATTCACATCGTAGGGCTACTAAACCCGACCGCTGAAAGACAGCGATGGGCCGAGACTATTCCCCGGACTGAACAGGCGCAAGCGAATGGGATTTTCTCGGAAGTTTCACCAGATGGAAAGCGAAGCGTCGTACGAAAAGCCTTATTTTGCGCCAACCCCCGCCACCGGAGGCCCCAATCAAACTGTAGGAGCGAGCTTGCCTCGCGATCTTTTGATCCGCGCTACAATCTCGCCAACCCAGCCACCCACCCTCCACCCTGTAGCGCACCCACCCACACGCAAAAAGCCCACGGACGACATGACAAACAAAGGCATGCCCGTTAACATGCACGCCGTCCTCTGCGTCACGCCATCAGCGTGTGGTGCAAACGTTTGTCTCAGTAGCTCAATTGGATAGAGCATCCCCCTCCTAAGGGGAAGGTTGCAGGTTCGAACCCCGCCTGGGACACCACCATAATCAGGTGGTTAGCTATATTTCCTGATAGACCCTCGACTGGGTTTTCTCTCAAGCCCCCACTTCTCTGATCCCCAAGGTCGGATTTTGCCCACGCGCTTGGTAAAAGTGATGGATGTTGCTTGTGGCTCGCGAATAACTACTAATAACCCAAAGCGGGCAGTGAAGCTGAAACCGCCACTGTGCGTGCCTGGATACAAGCATATTGTTCGATGCGCTTTACCCCTCCAGAAAATCCTGAAAAAGGGCGATGAACATGGATGTTGAATTGGCTCATAAGATTGAGGCCGCAGAATGCGAGTATTTACGTTCGCGCGTTGAGAATCTGGCAGATGTCAGCGGCAATCCTTATGGTGCACGTGTTTTTTTCAACGCAGACTATCCGTGCTTTCAAGTAAAAGCATCGCCTAGCCCAATGTTCAACCGCATCTACGGTGACATCGCCAGCGCCCCTCTGGCAGTGTTGAAATTGCTCAATGAGTCAGCGGGGCGATCGGCTGTCACCCCTCTTATCAAACATAAAATAACCCATTGTTTTTATTCAAAAAAACTACCCAGCTTTTTCAAGCCTCCATCCCAGCTT
>NZ_JBEOPQ010000064.1:0-28150 GCF_040310285.1 Pseudomonas sp. HY2-MNA-CIBAN-0224
GAGCTTGCCTCGCGATCTTTTGATCGTGAAAAGATCGCGAGGCAAGCTCGCTCCTACCGTGAAAAGTGAGTCATTCATGGCCAACGCTTTACCCGATCTAAAACTATTGCGAATCTTTGCCAGCGTGGTCCGGCACCAGGGTTTCGCCACGGCGCAGCAGGAACTCAACCTGTCGACGTCGGCCATCAGCACCTACATGAGCCAACTGGAGGCCAATCTGGGGCTGGTGCTGTGCCATCGGGGGCGCGGCGGGTTCAGCCTCACCAGCAAGGGCGAGCTGTTTCATCAGGAAACCCTGCGTCTATTGGGCGAGCTGGAAGGCTTTGAACAGTACGCCGCCGCGCTCAAAGGTGAGCTGCGTGGCACCTTGAACCTGGGGGTGATCGACTCCACGGTCAGTGACAAAGCGTTGCCCTTTGCCGAAGCCATTGGCGCCTACAGCCAGGAGCACCCGGCGGTGCACTTGCACCTGTCGGTCATGAGCCCTTACGAACTACAGCTCGGGGTACAAGACAACCGACTTGATCTGGCCATCGGTGCGTTCTCGTCGCGCATGAGCGGTCTGGTCTACCAGCCGCTGTATCGCGAGCAGCATTGGCTGTATTGCAGCACGCGGCATCCCTTGTTCGCTGAGCGGCGAATTCCTGAGCCGGTGATCACCCAGCAACGCATGGTCGGGCGCGGCTACTGGAGCCAGGCCGAGTTGGCGCGGCACGGCTTTAAACACAGTGCGGCCACCGTTGACAGTATGGAAGCCCAACTGATCCTGGTGCTCTCCGGCGCCTACATTGGTTACTTGCCCGAGCATTACGCCGAGCCGTGGGTCGAGAAGGGTGACTTGCGTGTGCTGCTGCCGGCCACCTTTGGTTATCAGGCACCGTTTTCGATGATCGTGCGCCGTGGCCGTAGCCGTGAGCCGCTGATTCAAACGTTTCGCGACCTACTCAAAGCGCAGCTAAATCAACCTTGAAGAGAGCGTTATCGCTATGTCCCGTGCCCAATGCCCTCGCTGCTTGCGCCCGCAAACGCACTGCCTGTGCGACTTGATCCCACAGCTGGACAGCCACACCCGCGTCTTGCTGTTACAGCACCCCAGTGAAGTCAATCATGCGCTGAACACTGCACGGCTGGCGGCCTTGGGGCTGACCAACGCTGAGCTGCGAGTGGGCGAAGTGTTTGAGGATTTGCACACGCTGCTCAACCCGCCGGGGTATCAGACGCGGTTGTTGTTTCCGGGGGAGGGTGCGCAACCGCTACAGGCGGATGCTACGTCAACTGAAAAACTGCTGTTGGTGGTGCCCGATGGCACATGGCGCAAGGCGCGCAAACTGCTGCATCTCAACCCGTTGCTGGCACAGTTGCCACGGGTGACCTTGCCCGAGGGCGCTGTGTCCCGTTACCGGCTGCGTAAGGCACCAGGGCCAGGGGCTTTGTCGACCGTGGAAGCCATCGTTCAGGCGCTGGACATCCTCGAAGCCCCGGCGTCCTATGCACCGCTGCTGCGCCCGTTTGAAGCGCTGATCGAAGGGCAGATCGAAGCCATGGGCGCCGACACTTACCAGCGCAACCACGTTACAAAACCCCTTCTGTAGGAGCGAGCTCGCGACGCTTTGATCTTCAGGGTTTTTCCAGGGTTTTCTGGCGCAGGATATAAAGGCTCACCAGCACCGCGCTGAGCAGCATAAACCCTCGCGCCCAAGGCAACGGCACCAGGTAGCAGGACACACCAATGCTCAGCCACATCAAACCAATGGCGTAGACCTTGGCCTTGAGCGGAATGCCGTTACCGTCGAGGTAGTCGCGGATCCAGGGCCCCAGTCGAGGGTGTTCGACCAGCCACTGGTAAAACCGTGGGGAACTGCGCGCAAAGCAGGCGGCAGCCAAGAGCAGAAAGGGGGTGGTGGGCAGTACCGGCAGGAAGATCCCCAGAACCCCCAGCGCTACGCTCAGCCAGCCAATGGCAAACAGAACGTAACGCAGCAGCCGCGAACGGCTGCTGAACGAGGGGCCGGGCATTGAATCAGTGGTGACGCGGCTTGAGGATGGCCGGTTTTTCGTCAGGGGCATGGCACAGCAGGAACAAGGCGGTCAGGGCTTCCGGGATCTGCACGATCATGTCGTCCATCAGGTTGGCGTCCTGAGCGATATCGGCGAATTCAGGCTGGTCGTCGAACAGGCCCGAACCGACCATGATCGGCAGCAGCATTTCGCTGACTTCTTCTTCGGCGGTTTCGAACCAGGCCGCTTCGCGCAAGAACACGCCTTCCATAAAGCCGATGCACCAGCCGCGCAGATCGGACTCATCCGGCTCGTCGCCGAGGTCCAGATCACACGGCAGCTCGAACTCTTCGTCCGAAGCCAACTGGCGAGCGATGTGGTCCTTGAGTTTAACCAGGGAACCTTCGATCTCTTCGCGCTGGGCGTCGTCTTTGTAGTTCGGGGTTTCAGAGAAAATGGCGTCGATCCATTCACGCTCAGGCACTTCTTCAGCGCAGATGGACAGGGCAGTCAGGTAGCCGTGAGTGGCTACGTAGTCCAGCGCCTCGTCATGCAGCTCGTCAGCGTCGAGGAAGGCTTGCAGGCGGGTTAGTTGCTCAGCGAAGGACATTAAGGGACTACCTAGAAAATAAACAATACCGAATTCTAGGCTTTCTTGAGCGCCCAAGCCAGTCGTTGCGCACATTTGCCATCACTTCCCGGTGATCGGTACTGCAATCACAGCGCCCTGTAGGGTGGAGTGCTCGGGTATACTGCCGCGTTTTGTGATGCCCTGCGGTCAAGACAGCGGCTCCAGCGCTCTGCGCCCAAGGGTTTTAATGCCGCTTGAGGCCGCGCCGGGTCCCGCTGACGCAGGGGTGTTTCGGCGATTTCTGGAGTTTCTATGCTCGAACAGGCTCAACGCGTACTCAAAGACATCTTCGGCTACGACAGTTTCCGTGGCCGTCAGGGTGACATCATTGAGCGCGTGGCCAGTGGTGGCGACGCTTTGGTGCTGATGCCCACCGGCGGCGGCAAGTCCTTGTGTTTCCAGGTCCCGGCGCTGTTGCGTGACGGCCTGGCGGTGGTGGTCTCGCCGTTGATCGCCTTGATGGACGATCAGGTCGCCACGCTCGAAGAACTGGGCGTCGCCGCCGCCTCCCTGAACTCGACATTGAGTGCCGATCAGCAGCGCGACCTGGCCAACCGGATCCGCCGTGGCGAAGTCAAAATGCTCTACCTGGCGCCAGAGCGTCTGGTGCAGCCGCGCATGATGGCCTTTCTGCAGAGCCTGGACATCGCTCTGTTTGCGATCGACGAAGCGCACTGTGTGTCGCAGTGGGGGCATGACTTCCGTCCGGAGTACCTGCAACTGGGCCAACTGGCCGAGATGTTCCCCCATGTACCGCGCATCGCCCTGACCGCCACCGCCGACAAACGCACCCGCGAAGAAATCGTCACCCGCCTGCATTTGCAGAACGCGGAGCGTTTTTTGTCGAGCTTCGACCGCCCCAACATTTTTTACCGCATCGTGCCCAAAGAGCAGCCGCGCAAACAATTGCTGGCGTTTCTCTCGGAGCGGCGCAGCGATGCCGGTATCGTCTATTGCCTGTCGCGTAAAAAGGTCGACGAAGTGGCGCAGTTTTTGTGCGACCAGGGCTTCCCGGCCTTGCCGTACCACGCCGGTCTGCCCAACGAAACCCGTGCCGCCAACCAAAAGCGCTTCCTCAATGAAGAAGGGCTGATCATGGTCGCGACCATCGCCTTTGGCATGGGCATCGACAAGTCCAACGTGCGCTTCGTGGCGCACCTGGACCTGCCCAAATCCCTTGAGGCGTACTACCAGGAAACCGGCCGTGCGGGCCGTGATGGCTTGCCGGCAGATGCCTGGATGGCTTACGGCCTGCAAGACGTGGTGATGCTCAAGCAGATGCTGCAAAACTCCGAAGGCGACGAGCGCCACAAGCGTCTGGAGCATCACAAGCTCGACGCGATGCTGGCTCTGTGCGAAGAAACCCGCTGCCGTCGTCAGACCTTGCTTGCGTATTTTGATGAAGACATGCCTCAGCCATGTGGACATTGCGATAACTGTGTCGACGGCGTGCAAACCTGGGACGCCACAGAACCGGCGCGGCAGGCGTTGTCAGCGATTTATCGTACCGGCCAGCGTTATGGCACCGGTCACCTGATCGACGTGTTGCTGGGCCGCGAAAACGAAAAAACCCGCAGCATGGGCCATCAGCACCTGTCGGTCTTCGGCGTAGGCAAGGCCCGATCCGAAGGCGATTGGCGCACCTTGTTCCGTCAACTGGTTGCCCGGGGTCTGGCCGACATTGATATCGAAGGCTACGGCGGTTTGCGTTTGAGCGACACGTGCCGGCCTTTGTTGCGCGGCGAAGTGACGCTCGAGCTGCGTCGCGAGCTCAAGCCGCAAACCACGGTCAAAAGCAGCTCTGCCAGCCCGGCCAGCCAACTGGTACGTGGCGACGAGCGCGAACAGTGGGAAGCCTTGCGCGCCTTGCGCCGCAAGCTGGCCGAAGAGCACGGCGTCCCGCCTTACGTCATCTTCCCCGACTCAACGTTGCTCGAAATGCTGCGCAGCCAGCCGACGTCGCTGGCCGACATGGCCAAGGTCGGCGGTATTGGTGCACGCAAACTGGAGCGTTACGGCGAGGCGTTCCTCGAAGTGCTGGGTGGGCAGGCCGAGGCGCCGAAAGTGGTCGCGGACATCCGCCACGAACTGATCAGCCTGGCACGCGCCGGCATGACCCCGCTGCAGATTTCCGGGCAATTGCAGTGCTCTGAAAAGAACGTCTACACGCTGCTGGCCGAAGCCATAGGGCGTCAAGAACTGTCGCTGGAGCAAGCGCTGGACTTGCCTGAAGAGCTGATGGAAGAAGTGCAGGATGCGTTCCTGGACGGTGAGGGCGAATTGCCAAGCGTGGCCAGCATCGCCGAACAGTTCAAAGGTCGAGTACCGGAAGGCGTGCTGTATTGCGTGCGCGCCGCCCTGCAATCTGAATTCGAAATGTAACGGTTATTGGCATGTAACGAATTGATTGACATACAGGTCTTGCCTATGTGCAAGCTCCATGCTTAGCTGACTAACAATTGGTTTCACTCTTTTTCAGTCTAAACATTGAGTTTTTTATGCCGTTAACCGATCAACACCGTTTTGGTATGCAGTTGGCCCAAATGTCTCGTGGCTGGCGTGCCGAGCTGGATCGACGCCTGGCCGGTCTCGGTCTGTCGCAGGCCCGCTGGCTGGTGCTGCTGCATCTGGCACGATTCGACTGCAAGCCTACCCAGCGGGAATTGGCGCAAAGTGTCGGGGTTGAAGGTCCGACCCTCGCGCGTTTGCTCGATAGCCTCGAAGCCCAAGGCCTGGTCAAACGTCAGGCGGTGCTGGAAGACCGCCGCGCCAAGAAAATCGAATTGAGTGAGTCAGCCTTGCCCTTGATCGCCCAGATCGAGGCCATCGCCACCGCGTTGCGTCAGGAATTGTTTGTCGGCATAGACGAAGAAGAGCAGCGCATCTGCATGCGCGTACACAAGCGCATCCTCGAAAACCTCGAAAAGAACTGATTCCCCCTGCCTCTGTCTGTAGGAGCGAGCTTGCCTCGCGATCTTTTGAACGTTTAAAAGATCGCGAGACAAGCTCCCTCCTACAAGAGCACAGCTTAGAACGTCTGCCCCAGGTTCAAATACAACGCCTTCTGATTGTCATCGTTAATCCCGTAGCTGAAATTCAGCGGGCCCAGCGGTGTATCAAAACCAATAAAAATGCTCGCGGCATTGATGTAGCCACTGTCGAACTCGTTGTCATTGTTCCAGGCGCGGCCGCGTTCCAGTGATGCACCGGCATACAGTGGGAAATCAAGCGGCAGGTACGAGCGCGGCGTCAGGCGGCGATAGTAAACAGCCCGCATCAAGCTGATGTTCTGCCCCGAAATCGCATCCTCACGGAACCCGGACAGCTGCCGCGCACCGCCGAGCAAAAAGCTTGAGGTCACAACATTGGCCTGGTCCAGCGTACGCCCGTAACGCCCACCCAAAATCCAAGTGTTCGGCCCCGAACTCAGGGCCTTGTCGAGGTTGAATTCCCATTGGCGATAACGCTCGTCCGAGCCCAGCGCCGGGTCAAACTGGCGAAACTTCAAGCTGATGTCTTCGCCCGTGTGCGGGAAGTAAACGTTATCCAGCGAGTCGAACGAGTACTTCACGTCATAAAAGCCTTCGGTGAAGCTGGTGCTCGGCAAATCACGCTCGCCGATTCGTACATCGGCCTTGCCCCATGCCTCACCGACGCCCACGCGGATCTCACCGCTATTGCCGATCTGGCGGCCCAGGTTCAAGCCAAATCCATAGCGCTCAAGACGGTATTCGGCAATCGGGTCGTTATCCAGAATGGCCTCGACGTTTTGCGATTGAGCGTTGATATACGGCGCCACAAAGAAACGCGAGCCCGCATCCAGCGGTTGGTAGAACTCGCTGTACAGCTCTTGCTTATCGCCAATTTGCACCCGCGTCAGCCACTCGGCGCCCAGGCGGTTGATGCCATTGACCCGGTAGCTGGCGCCGAGGTTGAAGGCGCTGTCGCCGTGCATGTCATCCGAGAGGTTGATGCCCAGACGCAGGAAATCGGTGCCGCTGCGCTTGGCCCGGGCGCTGATCACCAGGGTGCGCTCCTGACCTTTGTGCACCACGCGGTATTGCACTTGATCAAAATAATCCAGGCCGTACAGCGTGCCCATGTCCCGTTGCAAACGCGCGAGATCCAGCGGTTCACCGACCGGTTGGCGGATGTAATAGCGGATCACTGAATCGTCGATTTTCGAGTCGTTCTCGATTTTGATCGCGGTAATCACCGGGGTCCGCTCTTCGGCGGAGCGGGCAATGCTCAGTTGCGCATCGGCGGGCTGGCGCAGGCTGGCCAGACGGCTCTCCAGGATCTGCGTCGCGCGATAGCCGGCATTGATGATCTCTTCCGAGCGGCCAAAATCCGTCGCGCCAATGCTCGCGAGCGACGGTTTGATCAGTACGTCGTCCGGTTTTAGCGTGGCCAGTTGAACCTCAGAGTTGCTGCGGGTCATGAGGGTGATGGACTGGTTAAGAATGTCGAAGACCGTGTTGAGCTCTTTGCGCCCCCGCAGTGGCGTACCGATGTCGACCACAATCACCAGGTCGACGCCCATCTCGCGGGCCACGTCCACCGGAATGTTGTCGACCATGCCGCCATCCACCAGCAACTGGCCGTTGATTTCCACCGGAGCAAACACCGCCGGGATCGACATACTGGCGCGAATCACCTGAGGCAGATGGCCTTTGCGGAACACCACTTTCTCGCCACTGACGATGTCGGTGGCCACGGCACGGAACGGGATGGGCAGTTTGTCGAAGTCGCGCACGTCACTGCTGTGCGCCAGCAGGCTTTCCAGCAGCAATGCCAGGTTTTGCCCCTGAATGACGCCCAATGGCAGGCCCAGGCTGCCATCGTCACGGAAGCTGAGCTTTTGTCTGACCAGAAAATCCCGGTCATCCTGCTTGCGCCGGAACGGGATGTCCTCGCGGGCGGGGCTGTCTGACAGCGCTTCTTGCCAGTCGATGCTCAGGGCGAGCTTTTCCAGCTCATCAATCTTGTAGCCCGAGGCATACAGCCCGCCAATCACCGCGCCCATGCTGGTGCCCGCGATGGCATCAATATGAATGCCTTGCTCTTCCAGCGCTTTGAGTACGCCGACGTGGGCCAGGCCACGGGCGGCGCCCCCGGACAGCACCAAACCGATTTTGGGCTGGGGCTTTTCAGCAGCCAACAGCGCCAACGGGCTTAAACACAGAAGCAGGAAAATCAGCAGACGGCGCATCATGAATCTCTGGGCAAGCGACAAAGGCGGCTATTATAGCGGCGCCTTTACCTCCAGGAGTTTTAGAAACATGACCGCCAGCAAGCCGCAAATTGTCATCACTTATTGCACGCAATGTCAGTGGTTGCTCCGGGCGGCCTGGTTGGCGCAAGAGCTGCTCAGTACATTTGCTGACGATTTGCGCCAAGTGGCGCTGGAACCGGGTACAGGCGGTGTGTTTCGCATTACCTGTGACGGCGTGCAGATCTGGGAGCGCAAGGCCGACGGCGGCTTCCCCGAAGCCAAGGTGCTCAAGCAGCGGGTCCGCGATCAGATCGACCCGCAGCGTGATTTGGGGCACAACGACCGGGTTCAGTGAGCGGCTGAATCGAGCACGGCTTGTTTCGGCGTCGGGCCGCTGCTGAGGCGGCTCGATACCACAATCGCGACGATGATCAATACCCCGCCAACCAGCATGCGCAGCGTCGGGGTTTCGTGGAATATCAGCCACGCCAGGGTGATGCCGTACACCGGCTCCAAGGCGAAGACCACGGCCGCCGTGCGCGCTTTGATCACCGCCAGGCTGGCGACAAACAGGCTATGGGCCAAGCCTGTGCAGAACACCCCGAGCAAGGCGATCCACAGCCAGTCCAGCGGTCGAACTTCGCTCAGACCCGGTGCCGCAAAAGGCAGCAGGCACAAGGCGACCACTGCGTTTTGCCACATCGCTGCCTGCACCGCGGGCACGCGTCCGCTGTTGGCCCGGTTATTCAGCGACAGCAGCGAAAACAGCAGGCCCGAGGCAATGGCCCAGATCAGCCCTTCAGTGGCCTGGCTGGCCAGATCGAAGCTGGGGGTCACCAGAATCAGGCCGATACTGACCAGCAACACCAGAATCACTTCATTGAGGCGGATGCGCTCGCGGAAAATCAGCCCTTCGAGGATCACGGTAAATGCCGGGAAGCTGGCAAAGCCCAAGGTCGCAATCGCCACCCCGGCAATTTTGACCGAAACAAAAAAACTCACCCAATGCCCGGCCAGCAGCAAGCCGCTGATCAGCAGGTTACGCGCATCGCGCAGTGCCAGTTTTTTCCAGCGCGTGCTTTTGGCCAGTGCAGCAAAGAAGGCTAGCGCCAGCACCGCGAAACCGGCCCGGCCAAACACAATAATGGAAGCCGACGCGGCGGCGAGTTTGCCGAACACGCCGGTCAGGCCGAACATCAGTGCGCCAATATGCAGGGCGCCCAAGGCGGTACGCGGAGTCATTGCAGTCCTTAAGTCGATACAGGCAAGGCAGGCAGTCTAGGCTCTGGGCTTGCACGGTGTCTGTCGCCAGACTCGCGTCAGTTGTCGCCAGACTCGCGGCGCAGCCTCGAAGGTGACGCGCCAAATTCCCGCAGCATGGCCGCGCTGAAGGCACTTTGCGAGGCGTAGCCAACCCGGCTGGCCACTTCGCCCATGGGCAGGGCGCTGTTGCGCAAAAGCTGCAATGCCGTGTTCAGACGGTGCTGGCGAATGTAGTCCATGGGCGTAACCCCGCATTCACTGACGAAGCGGCTGTGCAAACGCGCGCAGGACAAACCTGCGACTCGCGCCAGATCCATGACCTGAAGCGGGTAGGCGAGGTTTTGCTCAATGTAGGCATCCAGTGCGGCGAAAGGCAGACGGTTTGCAGTTACCGGTTCGACAGCGTTGTTCAGGCTCGCCAGCAACAGGATCGCGCCTTGCCGGGCGATCAAGGGGTCGTTCACCGGGCTGGCGGCCAGCCAACTCACCAGTTGATGTTGGTTGGCGTCGAGGCTCAAGTGCCCGGCGTTGTCGAGCAAACGGCGGCTGGCGTCGGCGTGACTGCCCAGCGACTCGCCGAGCCAGTCCTGGCCCGGTACATCGAGCACCAGGCATTGGCTGCCTTGTTCGCTGCCGCAAATATGATGGGCCCCGGCCGGGATCACCATCAGGTGCTGCTGGCGCAACAGGCTGGCCCGGCCGTCGACTTCAAAGTCGAGCAGGCCGGACAAACTGATCACCAGTTGCGCATGCTCATGGCTGTGCGCGATCACGTCCTGGCGGTAATGACG
This sequence comes from Pseudomonas sp. HY2-MNA-CIBAN-0224, assembly GCF_040310285.1. NCBI lineage: Bacteria > Pseudomonadati > Pseudomonadota > Gammaproteobacteria > Pseudomonadales > Pseudomonadaceae > Pseudomonas > Pseudomonas sp. HY2-MNA-CIBAN-0224. The sequence continues at coordinate 9,899 of NZ_JBEOPQ010000064.1, forward strand.
CAGTGACAGGATTTGGCCCATGCTGAACCTCTGATTGAATCAATGCCGCCAGAACGCCGGAACACACAATACGAACACGGTAATGATCTCCAGGCGCCCAAGCAACATGCCAAACGACAGAATCCATTTGGCGGCATCCGGCAAGCTGGAGAAATTACCCGACGGGCCGATGATTTCACCCAGCCCCGGCCCCACACCAGACACCGTACTGGCGGCGCCGGTGAGGGCGGTCATCCAGTCCAGGCCAAGCAGTGACAACGCCAGTGCAATCACGCAGATGGTGGTGGCGAAGAAGAACGAAAAGGTCAAAATCGAGCGCACGATTTCTTCGTCGAGGCGGTGCCCATTGTACTTTTGCTTGATCACCGCACGGGGGTGAATCAGTTGGTTAAGGTTGGCCTTGAGCAGTATGTAGGCAACCTGAAAGCGGAAAATCTTGATTCCGCCCGCCGTCGAGCCCGAGCAACCCCCGATAAAACCCAGGTAGAAAAACAGCATCAGCGAGAAGTTGCCCCACAAGCTGTAGTCGCCCAGGGCAAAGCCGGTGGTGGTTACCACCGACGTAACGTTCAGCGCCACATGACGAAAGGCGTCCCACCACGACATGTCGGTGGTCCACCACATCCAGGTGCCCATGACGAACCAGGTCACCACCAGCAGCCCGAGCAACCCTTGAACCTGTTGATCCTTGAACAATGCCCGACGATGGCCGCGCAATGTCGCCACATACAAGGTAAAAGGCAGGCTGCCGAGAATCATCACCACAATGGCCACCCAGTGCACCGCCGGTTGCGTCCACTTGGCCAGAGACTGGTCCGAGGTTGAAAACCCGCCAGTGGAAATCGCCGACATGGCATGGTTGATCGCGTCAAACACACTCATGCCCGCCCACCAGAACGCCAGGCTGCCGAGAATGGTGATGCCGACATAAGTGGCGACAATAAGGCGCGCCACCATGTGCGAGCGCGGCATGACTTTTTCTGAGCGGTCAGACGATTCGGTCTGGAACAGGCGCATACCACCGATGCGCAGCAACGGCAGAATGGCCACCGCCATCCCGATAAAGCCGATGCCGCCGAGCCAGTGCAGCATCGATCGCCACATCAAAATACCCGGCGTCATGGTGTCCAGCCCGCTCAGCACCGTGGAACCGGTGGCGGTAATCCCGGACATGCTTTCGAAAAATGAGTCGGTGTAACTGATGTGCTGCGTCAGCAAAAACGGCAGCGCTGCAAAAATGCACACCACCAGCCAACTCGAGACCGTCAGCAGATACATGTCCCGCGGGCGCAGGTGCACCTGCTCCGGACGGCCGGGCAGCACCAGTGCCAGACCGGCGACGAAGGTGATCAGGCTGGCCCACAGAAAGGACGGCAGATCACTCATCCGGTCAAAAATGACCAGCGTCAGCATCGGCACAGACATGCTGACCGCGAGCGTAATCAGGAAGATGCCGATTACAAAACCGATAATGCGTAAAGTCGGCAGTGCCATGAAATCAGCTCGGGATTGAAGGGGGGCGCCATTCTACCTGTGGTCTGAGCGATGTAAACCGCCAGACTTTCGATGGATACCGTTAGAATAGCCGCACATTTTCTTCAGGAGGTGGCCAATGGAGGCTCTCGACGCTTTGCTTAACCGTGTATCTGCCCCGCGCTTGCTGGACCCTGCGCCGACGGCCGAGCAACGTGAAGTCTTGTTCGCGGCCGCCTTGCGCGCTCCGGATCACGGCCAACTGCGGCCTTACCGTTTTTTGACGGTTGAAGGTGAAGCGCGCAATCAACTGGGTGAAATCCTGGCCCAAGCGGTGCAAGGGCAGGGCGGTGAAGTGACCCAGGCGGCACTGGACAAGGCGCGGGCCATGCCATTGCGGGCGCCGTTGGTGGTGGTGGTCGTGGCACGTTTGCAGGAGCACTTCAAAGTGCCGAAGTCCGAGCAGTTAATTACCGCCGGTTGCGCTGCCCACGCCATTGAACTGGCCGCGTTTGCCCAAGGCATTGGCGCGGTGTGGCGTACTGGCGAGCTGTCCTACAACGCACACGTGGCCAAGGGTCTGGGTCTGGAAGACGGCGAAGAAGTGGTTGCGTTCCTGTACCTGGGCACCCCGCAGAACGACCTGCGTGATGCGCCAAAAGTGAACAGCGCCGAATTCGTCAAAGCCTGGTCAGCCTAAGCGTTTACGATACCGCCCCGTCTTCGATGCCGCGCTGTCGCGCAGCAAACAGGCTACCTAGTATCTTCAGCATCCCCCAATCGGTTCCCTCTCCTGCGGGAGAGGGCTAGGGTGAGGGGCTTTTTTGATCTTTAAGCGATCGCGAATCAAGCTCGCTAAGTGGCATTAGGCTCCAACGGCAACTCCAGCGTGGCAACAAACCCGCCCTGCGGGTGATTGTCCAGCAACAACCTGCCGCCATGGCGTTCTGCCGCACGGCGGGCAATCGCCAGGCCCAGCCCATGGCCTGCCGCCGTTTGGCCCGGTGCCCGGAAGAACGGCTCGCCCAGATGCGCCAAATACTCTTTAGCCACCCCCGGGCCGTGATCGCGCACGCTGATGGCGATGTGGTCGCCCGAGCGTTGTGCGGTCAATTCAATCGGTTGTTCTGGCGGGTTGAAGCGCTGAGCGTTGCGCAGCAGGTTATCCACGGCGCGTTCAATCATGGTCGGCCAGCCGCTGATGCTCAGGTCAGGCTCGGCATTGAGCTGCACCCGTTGCTCGGGGGCGGCCAGTGAGGCGTCTTTCTGGACCGTGGCGAGCAAAGGGTTCAGCTCAATGGGTTCGGCGCTGGCTTGATCGGCATCAACCCTGGCCAGCGCGAGAATTTCGCTGATCAAGGACTCCAGGCGGTCGCACTCGCGGGTCAGGCGTGGCCAGAGCTTTTCGCGTTCTTCTGGCCCGGCCCGTTCGGCCAACGCCAATGCGATGCGCAAACGTGCCAGCGGTGAGCGCAATTCGTGGGACACATCGCGCAGCAGTTGGCGCTGACTGCCGATCAAGCTTTGCAGGCGGGCGCCCATGCGGTTGAAGTCAGTGGCCAGCACGCCAAACTCATCACGCCGTGATGCGAGTTGCGCCAGGCTGTTTTGCTGATAGGTGGTTTGCCCCAAATCGTGCACGGCCCCGCGCAGGCGGCTCAACGGGCGGGTGATCGACAGCGTGACCAGCAAACTGAACAAGGTCAGCACCACCAGCGCAATCCCCAGCGCGCTCAGCGGCCAGATCAGGCTTTGGCGATGCCAGGCGTCCAGCTCCGGGTGCGGAATGCGGTAAATCAGCAAGTAGGTTTCGGCGGTCTTGGGGCTGGTGTACTCGACGGTCAGGCGGCGCCACGGCAGTTGCTCCTTGCCGCGCCCCTGACGGGCTTCCCAAACCGCAGCGCGGCGTGGAAAGGTCCCTTCCACCACCGGGTCGCCGCTTTCGTTAAGCACCTGGACGTCAATGTGATAACGACGCTTGCGCCGTTCGAGGAAATCTTGGGCGGCGTCTGGGCCTTGGGTTTCAAAACGTTCGGTCCACTGTTGCGCCAGATTATGCAGGCCGGGGTGGCGACTGAGGATCCAGGCGTCCTGATTGAGCATATGCCCCAACAGAATCGAGAGCCCTGCGACCAAGGCTATCGCCAGCCAAAAACTGGCCAGAATCCGCCAAAACAGTGAACGCACAGTAATTCCTCACAGGTAAATGATTGAAACGACCAAAGCCCAACGACCGGGGGGGCCGTTGGGCTTGGTAACAGACTAGATTATTGCGCTTTTGGAGCCTGCTGAGCTTTCCACTCCTTGAACTGTTTCCATTCTGCTTGGCGTTCAGCGCGTTTTTTTTGCATCTCATCGAACGTTTTTTGCTGATCAGGCTTGAGCAGCGCACGAATATCGCTCTGGGTTTTCTGATGCTTGGCAGCGATTTCGTCTTTCAGCGCCTTTTGATCAGCCGCCGGGAGTTTTTCCAGGTACTTCTCAACCAGTTGTTTACGTTCGTGTATTTGCTCGCCCATCAACTTGCCGATCTGCTGGCGCTGTTCGCGGCTCAGGTCCAGTTGGCTGTAAGGGGCATCGCCGCGACCGTGCTCACCGCCGTGACGTGGACCCATTGGGCCGTCACCACCAGGCATGGCCATTGCGACGGTTGGCAGGGCTGCAGCAAACATCAGAGCAATTAGAGTCTTACGCATGGTGTGTCTCCTTAGTACGGTTCCGGTGAATCCGGATGCGCCCAGTTTAGGGAGATCAAGGTCAATGGCTGTCAGTCGAGCGTAAAGCTTAGGTAAAGACGTTTTGGGGTGAGGTTTACATAACGCCAAACCCTGCGAAAACCCTGTAGCCGCTGACGAGGCACGAGGCTGCGATGGGGTGCGAAGCGGCCCTTGGCGGTGGTCCTGCGGCCCACATCGCAGCCTCGTGCCTCGGCAGCGACTACAGGTTCTTATGCGCTATAAAAATAGCCGCGGCTGCGCAGCGCCATGATGCGTGGGCGGCCATCGGGGTGGGGGCCGATCTTTTTGCGCAGGTTGCTCACGTGCATGTCGAGGCTGCGGTCGTACAAGGTTAGCTTGCGGCCCAGGGCAATTTGCGCCAGTTCCTGTTTATCCAGCGGCTCGCCGGGCTGGCGCAGCAACGCCTCAAGCAGACGGCTTTCAGACACGGTCAGGGGAATGTCATGTTCGTCGATGGTGACCACGCCCCGCGCCGGGCTGAAACACAAATCGCCCAGCTCCAGTTGGGTGGACACGGCGGCCGGGTGGCTGCGGCGCAAGACAGCGCGCAAGCGGGCGGTCAGTTCGCGAGGGTCACAGGGTTTGGCCAAGTAGTCATCGGCGCCCAGTTCGAGGCCGAGAATACGGTCCAGCGGTTCGCCACGGGCCGACAGCATCAGCACGGGCAGGTCAGGGTGGTCGTTGCGCAGTTGCTTGAGCAGCTCCAGACCACTGCCGTCGGGCAGCATCACGTCCAGCACCACCGCATCGGGGCTGGCCTCGAGCAACGCCTTGCGGGCGCTCAGGCCGTCGTGGCAAGCGCGTACCTGGAAGCCTTCCTGGCTTAACCAACTGCTCAGAAGCTCACACAGCTCCTGGTCATCATCTATCAGTAACAGGTCGCTCATGTCTTACTCGATTTAGCCAGTGCCGACGCTTTGCGCGTCGGCGACCGGCAAAAAATACCGCGATTAGGGCAGGACTTTCTTGAACGGCTTGACGATTACATTGGCGTATACGCCAGCAGCCACGTAAGGGTCCGCGTCAGCCCAAGCCTGGGCAGCTACCAGGGAGTCGAACTCAGCGACCACCAGGCTGCCCGTGAAACCGGCCGGGCCGGGGTCATTGCTGTCGATGGCCGGGTGCGGGCCAGCCAGAACGACACGGCCTTCCTTTTGCAGTGCTTGCAGGCGCTCAAGGTGCGCGGGACGCGCGGCCAGGCGTTTTTCAAGGGAGTCGGCAACGTCGGTGGAAATGATTGCGTAGAGCATGTCAGTCCTCGGATTTGGTGTTGGTCGGTGCAGAATCGGTGTCATGCAGGTGGCGCGACAGATAAATACCCTGAGCAACCAGGAACAACACGGTCATGCCCAGGCTGCCGAAGACTTTGAAGTCGACCCAAATGCTCTGATAAGTGAAGGCCACAAACAGGTTGGCCGCACCGCAGAACAGGAAGAAGCCGATCCAGGCCACGTTCAGGCGCGTCCAGACGGCGTCCGGCAAGGTCAGCGCATGGCCCATGATGCGTTTGATCAGCGGCTTGTCGCCAATGAAATGGCTACCGGCAAACGCCACGGCAAACAGCCAGTTCACCACCGGCGCCTTCCATTTAAGGAAGGTTTCGCTATGGAAGGCCAAGGTCAGGCTGCCAAATACCAGGCAGGCGATCAGGGTCAGCCACTGGCTCTTTTCGAGCTTGCGCTGCTTGATAAACAGAATGCCGTAAACCACCACCGAGCTGAGGATCAACATCGCTGTCGCGCTGAAGATGCCCCCGACCGTCAGGCTATGCCCGGCGAAATCGACGACGCGGGGTTCGATTTTGTAGACAACGAAAAACAGTAACAGCGGGATGAAGTCGATGAATTGTTTCACAGTGGCAGCCAGAAGCAGGATGTGGCGGCATAATAACAAACATCAATGACAGCGAAAGCGTCAGCTAGAGGTTATTAAATCCCCGTGGAAATAGACTTGCATTGCCATAGCACGGCATCTGATGGCGCTTTGGCGCCGGCGGCGCTGGTTGCGCGTGCGTTCGAGAAAGGTGTGCGAGTCCTGGCCCTGACCGATCACGATACACTTGAAGGCCTCGAAGAAGCCCGCGCAGCGGCGCTGGCCTTGAGCATGACGCTGATAAACGGCATTGAATTGTCGTGTACCTGGGGTGGCGCGACCATTCATGTGCTGGGTTACGGGTTTGATACCCAGGCACCGGCCTTGCTTGAGGCCATCTCCAAACTGCATGAAGGCCGTTGGCTGCGCGCAGAAGAAATCAGCCGCAAGCTCGCCCTTAAAGGCATGCCCGGCGCGCTGGAAGGCGCGCGGGCCATTCAACAAGGCCTGGGCGACAGCGACAATGCCCCGGCCCGGCCGCACTTTGCCGACTACCTGGTCGAGGCCGGGTACGTCAAAGACCGCGCTGAAGCGTTCCGCAAATGGCTGGGCGCTGGCAAGCTGGGCGACGTCAAGCAGCATTGGCCGACCCTTGAAGAGACCGTCGACACCTTGCGCGCAGCCGGTGCCTGGGTGAGCCTGGCGCACCCGTCGCATTACGATTTCACGCGCAGCAAGCGACGTCGGCTGATTGGCGACTATATTCAAGCGGGAGGTCACGCGATTGAGGTCGTCAATGGCTACCAACCTGCCGATCAGGTGGGCAGCCTGGCGATTCTGGCGCGTGAATTTGGTCTGCTGGTCAGCGCCGGCAGTGATTTTCATGGCCCTGGAGGTTGGTCCGAGATCGGCGAATATCGCCCCGTCCCGGAAGATCTGCCGCCATTGTGGTGTCGATTCAAATATGACCAGCCTGCTGCCACCGACTGAACAGGAACATAACGTGAGTCAATTTTTCCAGATTCATCCGGAAAACCCACAGCCGCGCCTGATCAAACAGGCAGTCGAGATCATCCGCAAGGGTGGCGTGGTGATCTACCCCACCGACTCGTCCTACGCAGTGGGATGCCAGATGGGCGACAAGTCTGCGATCGAGCGGATCAAGCGCCTGCGTAACCTGGATGACAAACACAACTTCACCTTGATGTGTTCGGGTTTGTCGCAACTGGGCTTGTTTGCCAAGGTTGATACCGAGGTGTTCCGTCTGCTCAAGACGCACACGCCGGGACCGTACACCTTCATCCTCAACGCCACCCGTGACGTTCCGCGTTTGTTGCTGCACCCCAAGCGTCGCACCATTGGCATGCGCGTGCCGCAGCATCCCATTGCCCTGGCATTGCTCGAAGAACTGGGCGAGCCACTGATGAGTGTCACGCTGATCCTGCCGGGTGAAACCGAGCCGATGGAAGACCCGTACCTCATTCGCGATATGCTGGAAAAACACGTCGACCTGATTATTGATGGCGGTTTTGGCGGCAATAAGGCCTCGACCGTGATTAATCTGGTTAATGACGAACCCGAAATTGTACGGGTAGGTTGTGGTGACCCGACGCCGTTTATGGTCGAGGCCTGATGTCAGACCTGGACGTAGTAGAAACGGTTGATGAGCAAGCCGGTGCCCAGCAAGAACTGCCGTTTGCCATGGTCTATGGCCAGGCCGTTATTGAAATGCCGATGGACCTGTACATCCCCCCGGATGCGCTGGAGGTGTTTCTTGACGCCTTTGAAGGCCCGCTCGACTTGCTGCTGTACCTGATCCGCAAACAGAACATCGACATTCTGGACATTCCCGTGGCGGAAATTACCCGCCAGTACATGGGCTATGTCGAACTGATGAAAACCGTGCGTCTGGAGCTGGCCGCCGAGTATTTGGTGATGGCCGCGATGCTTGCCGAAATCAAGTCACGCATGCTCCTGCCGCGCTCGGCCGAGGTCGAAGAGGAAGAAGGCGACCCGCGTGCCGAACTGATCCGCCGCTTGCAACAATACGAGCGATTCAAGGCAGCGGCGGAAGGCATTGATGGCTTGAGCCGGGTAGGGCGCGACATCATCGTGCCCAAACTCGATGCCCCCGAAGCGCGTGCGCGCAAGCTGGTGCCCGACGTCGCGCTCGAAGAACTGCTGATGTCCATGGCCGAGGTGCTGCGCCGCACCGACATGTTCGAAAGCCATCAGGTCAGCCGTGAGGCCCTGTCCACGCGAGAGCGCATGAGTGAAGTACTTGAGCGTCTCAAAGGCGGCGGTTTTGTGCCGTTTGTTGAGCTGTTCACCGTAGAAGAAGGGCGTTTGGGCGTGGTCGTGACCTTTATGGCCATTCTTGAGCTGGTCAAAGAGTCGCTGGTCGAGTTGGTGCAAAATGAGCCCTTCACGGCCATCCACGTGCGGGCGCGAGCCGAATAAAGAGCTAAAACCATGAATTTGACTGAACCCCGCGAACTGGCACCGCTGCTGGAGGCCTTCTTGTTGGCCTCTGGAAAGCCGCAAAGCCTGGAGCGACTGTTTGAGCTGTTTGACGAGAGCGAACGGCCTGAACCGCCCGTGTTCAAAAAGGCTCTCGATGTGCTGCGCAAGTCGTGCGATGGCCGCGCCTTTGAACTCAAGGAAGTCGCCTCGGGCTATCGCCTGCAAATACGCGAGAAGTTTTCGCCGTGGGTCGGGCGGCTGTGGGAAGAGCGCCCGCAGCGTTATTCACGGGCGATGCTCGAAACCATGGCGCTGATTGCCTATCGCCAGCCGATTACCCGTGGCGAGATCGAAGACGTGCGCGGCGTGGCGGTCAACAGCCACATCGTCAAAACCCTGCTGGAGCGCGAATGGATCCGCGTGGTGGGCTACCGCGACGTGCCGGGTAAACCGGCGATGTTTGCGACCACCAAGGCGTTTCTGGACCACTTCAACCTGCAAAACCTCGACGATTTGCCGCCGTTGGCCGAATTGCGCGAGCTTGAGCCAGACCCGATCCTCGACTTCGACGACGCCCCTGTGCCCGAGCACCTGCAAGCCCTGGCAGACGAAAGCCTGGAGCCTGAAGAGCCCAAGGACGAGACCAGCTTCCGCACCCTGCTGGTGGAACTGGACTCGATGGAAGAAGGTCTTAAAACTGACTTTGATGACTTGTTGAGGGAAGAAGCAGCGGTCAGCGAAGAGCTGCAAGCGGCGAGTGAAGAGCCAGAGCCAACACCTGAACCTGAGTCAGAACCGCACCCTGAGGTTGAGCCACGGCTCAGCGCGGCGGAGCTGGCGCGTGATCGCTTGCGTGCTGCCGTCGCGGCCCTGGAAGCGCGGGCCACCCTTAGTGAAGAAGAACTCGAAGCCCGAGCGCTGGCCGAAGCCATCGAACAGGAACGCCGCGATCTCGAAGACTGACACACCCCTTGTAGGAGCGAGCTTGTCTCGCGAGCTTTTAAAGATCAAAAGATCGCGAGACAAGCTCGCTCCTACAGGGATTTTGAGAGATTCCACCATGAAAGACCCCTGCATCAGCCTCTGCAAATTCACCGATGACATCTGCATCGGCTGCGGGCGTAGCAAGCGTGAAATCAAAAGCTGGAAGAAACTCGACAAGGATGAAAAACGCGCCGTGCTGGCCGAAGCCGCCCTGCGTTTGAAGGCTTTGAAGGCCACCGGCCGGCGGAAAAATAAGTAAGTCGGCGCCTTCATCACCCGACATTGATGCGCAATGGCCAACATCCGCGTATGATTCGCGACCCCCACGCGCTCGTTCGAGCAGCAGGGCTTAATTTTTAACACCTCAGGCCACGCCTGAGTTGACACACCGGGAGGTGCCCAGATGAGTGATCTAGACCCTAAAGACAGCCAGGAAATTGGCCCGGCAGGCGAAAAACTGCAAAAAGTACTCGCCCGTATCGGCGTCGGCTCGCGCCGCGACGTAGAAAGCTGGATCAGCCAAGGCCGCATCAAGGTCAATGGCAAGGATGCAACCCTTGGGTTGCGCGTAGATCTGCATGACGCCATCTCCATCGATGGCAAGGTGATCAAGCGTGAAGAGGCCGCCGAATCGGTGCGCCGCGTGATCATGTACAACAAACCCGACGGCGAAATCTGCACCCGTGACGACCCGGAAGGCCGTCCGACCGTGTTTGACAAGCTGCCGCGTCCAAAAGAAGGCCGCTGGATCAACATCGGTCGTCTCGACATCAACACCACCGGTTTGCTGATGTTCACCACCGACGGTGAGCTGGCTAACCGCCTGATGCACCCTTCCTACGAAATGGACCGTGAATACGCGGTACGTGTGCGTGGCGAAGTCGATGACGAGATGATCGAACGCCTCAAGGCGGGCGTAGTGCTGGAAGACGGCCCTGCGCGTTTCACCGACATCAAGCAAGCGCCAGGCGGTGAAGGCTTCAACCATTGGTACCACTGCGTGGTGATGGAAGGCCGTAACCGTGAAGTGCGTCGCTTGTGGGAATCCCAGGGCTTGGTGGTCAGCCGCCTGAAGCGCGTGCGTTTCGGTCCGGTGTTCCTCAACTCTGACCTGCCGATGGGGCGCTGGCGCGAAATGAGCCAGTACGAAATCGACATTCTCAGCGCTGAAGTCGGCCTCACGCCGGTTGCCCTGCCTGAAATGAACGCCAAGAGCAAAGACAAGCTTGAGCGTATGCAGCGTAAGTCGTCACGCCCGGTACCGCGTGCTGACCGTGTTGCACGCACCTTGCGCCCGGCCAATGGTGAGCCGGCTGCGCCGCGTCCTGCGCGCCAGCCGCACATCGAAGGTGAGCGTCCAGGTCGTCCGGCCCGTGATGAGTCTGCCCGTCCGGCCCGCAAGCCGTCCGGCCGCACTGACCGTGTACCGGCAGGGCGCGGTGCACCGATCGCCGAACGTCCGAGCGAAATCAGCAAGCGCCCGGCCAAGCCGACGCGCTCGGGTCCAAAGCTGGTTGATGATGCGCCGTCCGGTAAGCGTCGTGGCGCGCCGTCCGGTTCCGGTCAGCGTCCAGGCTTTGGCCGTCGCAAGCCTGAGTAAACCTGCGGCGCTGTAAAAAAAACGCCAACCCCAAAGGGTTGGCGTTTTTTTATGCCTGCAAATCACATCACTCCTGTAGGAGCGAGCTTGCTCGCGATCTTTTGATCTTTAAAAGCTCGCGAGCAAGCTCGCTCCTACACAGGCGTGGTGTTGTAGGTGGAAATATTTCTTTACGATCCGTAAAGCTATCTCTACAAAATCAACAGGTTATCCGGCACAGCAGCCCGTTCCACCCCTTCTGTAAAGAATACTTTCCGGAAAAATGGCTGCTTGCACCATTTCTGACCGTTTATTGGCTTGTTTCGTCTTGCAAATGGCGGTGTGATGGGATCTTGCCTACGAGCGGGTGTACAATGCGCCGCGTTTTAACTGTGACCCAATTGCGTACCCGCGCTTTTTGCGCTGCTCAACCCCGTGATGAGTGGCCAAAACCTCGAGGCTAACCCGCCTTGTTAACTCCGCATCGCCACAAGCGTTGCGGGTTCGATTCCGTCACAGATAAAAACAAACAGGTGACGCATGACTCGTGAAACAACTTTGGATTCCTGGCGTCTGCGCTGGGGTTTGATGTGTGTTGTAGACCCTTCGATCACTGCCTCTGGTGCTCAAGCTACATCGCACTGAATCACATCAAACCTTGTGTGGAACGCTTTCAATGAGTGGAAAAACCTCGCAATCAGGTGAGCTTAAACGCGGCCTGAAAAATCGTCATATCCAGTTGATTGCCCTCGGCGGCGCGATTGGTACTGGCCTGTTCCTTGGCTCGGCCGGGGTACTCAAATCGGCCGGTCCATCAATGATTCTGGGCTATGCCATCTGCGGCTTCATTGCCTTCATGATCATGCGCCAGCTCGGCGAAATGATCGTCGAAGAGCCTGTTGCCGGCTCCTTCAGCCACTTTGCCCATAAGTACTGGGGCGGTTTTGCCGGCTTCCTGTCGGGCTGGAACTGCTGGGTGCTGTACATTCTGGTGGGCATGTCGGAACTGACTGCGGTCGGTAAATACGTGCACTACTGGTGGCCCGAAATCCCGACCTGGGCCTCGGCGGCAGCCTTCTTCGTGCTGATCAACGTGATCAACCTGACCAACGTCAAAGTGTTTGGCGAGGCCGAGTTCTGGTTCGCGATCATCAAGGTCGTGGCCATTATCGGCATGATCGCTCTGGGCAGTTACTTGCTCACCAGTGGCAGCGGCGGCCCTCAGGCTTCCGTCAGCAACCTGTGGTCGCACGGTGGTTTCTTCCCGCACGGCGTGACCGGTTTGCTGATGGCTATGGCCTTCATCATGTTCTCGTTCGGTGGTCTGGAAATGCTCGGTTTCACCGCAGCAGAAGCCGACAAGCCGCGCACGGTAATCCCTAAAGCGATCAATCAGGTGATCTACCGCATCCTGATTTTCTACATCGGTGCGCTGGTGGTTCTGCTGTCGTTGACCCCGTGGGACTCGCTGCTTGAAACCCTCAACGCCGGTGGCGACAGCTACAGCAGCAGCCCGTTTGTACAAGTGTTCTCGATGCTGGGCAGCAGCACCGCAGCGAACATCCTCAACTTCGTGGTACTGACCGCTGCATTGTCGGTGTACAACAGCGGCACCTACTGCAACAGCCGTATGCTGCTAGGCATGGCGCAGCAGGGCGATGCGCCCAAAGCGCTGGCCAAGATCGACAAGCGCGGCGTGCCGGTCAATGCCATTCTGGCTTCGGCAGCAGTGACGGTGATTGCGGTACTGCTCAACTACTGGATGCCGCACGACGCGCTGGAACTGCTGATGTCGCTGGTGGTGGCAACGTTGGTGATCAACTGGGCGATGATCAGCTACTCGCACTTCAAGTTCCGCCAGCACATGAACAAAACCGCGCAAACCCCGCTGTTCAAGGCGCTGTGGTACCCGTACGGCAACTACATCTGCCTGGCGTTTGTAGCGTTCATTCTGGTGATCATGCTGTTGATCCCGGGCATTCGCATCTCGGTGTTCGCGATGCCGATTTGGGTGGCCTTTATGGGGCTCTGCTACTGGTTGAAACCCAAGCGTGTAGAACAAGCCTCTGCTGAGGTTTACAGCCCGGCCAAGTAAATTGATCGGTTAAACAACACACCCGGCCACCGCGCCGGGTGTGTTGTTTGTGGGGTATGCTGCACGCCCTGCTGATGGACCTTTGTAATGCTGGTGATTTCCAACAACGTGCACATTCCCGATGCCGAAATCGAACTGACGGCCATTCGTGCCCAGGGCGCGGGCGGGCAGAACGTCAACAAAGTCTCAAGCGCCATGCATTTGCGCTTCGACATCCCCAACTCTTCCTTGCCGCCTTTTTACAAAGAGCGGCTGTTGGCGCTGCGTGACAGCCGCATCACCAGTGACGGGGTGTTGATCATCAAGGCGCAGCAATACCGCACCCAGGAACAGAACCGGGCGGATGCGCTGGAGCGGTTGCTTGAGTTAATCGTGAGCGCGACCAAGGTCGAGAAAAAGCGCCGCCCGACCAAGCCGACCCTGGGCTCAAAAAAGCGTCGCCTCGAATCCAAGACCAAACGCGGCAGCATCAAAGCCGGGCGGGGCAAGGTGGACTTTTAAGTCAAAAGCCCTCAGCCAGAGGGTGAGGGTTGTTCTTAGCTGCCTCGTGCAAGCTTTGCCTGCCGATACAAATAAACACTCAGCAGCACCCCGCTAAACGATGCCAGTGCTGCAAACAGGAAGATCGAGGTAAAGCCAAAACCTGCCGCCACCGCGCCCACCAGCGGCCCGGTGATGCCCAGTGACAGGTCGATAAACAGCGAGTACGCGCCCACCGCTGCACCTCGGCTAGAGGCGGGCACCAGATTGACCGCCTCAACGCCGAGTGCCGGAAACACCAGCGAAAAGCCAAAACCGCTCAGCGCAGCACCGGCCAAGGCCAGATGCGGGTCAGGCGCCAGCCACAGCAACAGCAAGCCCAGGGTTTCGACGCTCAGGCAGGCAATGGCGACGCGAAAGCCGCCCAGGCGGTTGATCATGTTGCCGAACAGCAAGCGCGCACTGATAAAACTGGCGCCAAACAGGCTCAGGCACAGCGCGGCGTTTTCCCAGTGGTTGGTGGCGTAGTACAGGGTGATAAAGGTGGCGATGGTGCCAAAGCCAATCGAGCCCAGCGCCAAACCTGTACCGTGGGGCAGCACCCGGCCCAGCACGTGCAGGAACGGCAAGCGCACGCCGCTGACAATGGGCGCGGCCACTTTTGGCCAGGCCAGCAGCAAGCCCAGCGTGGCCAGGGCAATGATGCTCACGCCCAGGCTCCACATGCCCAAATGCCCGACCATCACCACGCCCAGCGGTGCGCCAATGGCAATGGCGCCGTAGCTGGCGATGCCGTTCCAGGAAATCACCTTGGCGGTGTGGGCAGCGCCTACCCGGCCAATGCCCCAGCCGATCGACCCCGAACCCACCAGGCTTTCAGCGCTGCCTAGCACCAGCCGGCCCAACAGCAGGCTGGCCAGGCTCCAGGCAGGTGCCGCGGCCAGCCAACTTGAAGTCAGCATCAACACACCGCTCAAGCCGCATCCGGCCAGCCCGTACATGACTGCACGTTTGCTGCCCTGGTTATCGATGATGCGGCTGGCGTAAGGGCGGCTCAGGAGCGTGGCCAGGTATTGCACGCTGATCACCAGCCCGGCGATGACCGTGCCATAGCCCAGGTGGTTGTGAACGTAACCGGGCAATACGGCCAGCGGGATGCCGATGTTCAAATAGCCGATAAAGGTAAACAGAACGATGGAAACCACTTGCAGCGTGATTGCCATAGGGCGTTGTGTTTCAGGCATTGGGTAGGGGTCCTGCGGGGAGCGGTAAGGTGCAGATTACAACGGTGCAACCAATTGTGTCGCAATTAAAGCAGCCAGTGCGTTTTCCTGGGTGCCGAAGCGCTTAAGCAGCAGGGCCTGCTTTTGTGGGCTGAGACGCTCCCAGAGCTCGATCATTTTTTCGGCGGTGCCGATCAGGACGCTGGCCTGGGTGTCGCTGAAGGTGTCAGTCACGCTGTTGTCCGCGAGAAGAGAAGGGTGGCGCAATTGTGTCAGGCGGTATGAAAAACCTGAAGCTTTTCGCACCGCCTGATAGATGGCCGGTCAGTCTTCGCTGTCAGCCTGGAGGCTGTCTTGAGCCTCTTCCAGTGCGGGGTTTTCGCCACTGGTGTGTTGCGGGGTTGGCTGCTGAGTTTCATGCAGGCTTGGGAAGGGGAGGTTTGGGATCTCGTGCATCGTCGCGCTCCTCGTAAGGTGTGTTTTTAAATCGCTGGGTAAATCGGCGCTTTTAAAAAGCAAGGGCAGGATACAGGAGGGAGTGTGACAATTTGTCTTTTTATTACGTCTGGCGCCGATTGTGGCGATTTATTCATCTTGCAATGTGTAGCCGCTGCCGCAGGCTGCGATGGGCTGCGTAGCGGCCCCAGGCTTCTTGTCTGAAAGAAAGCGAAGGTCCTGCGGCCCTTATCGCAGCCTGCGGCAGCGGCTACAGGTTTAGTGCTGGCAGACCTGTGCAATGGCCTTGGCGAGCAGCTCCAGGCGGGTGCCATCGACCCCGGCCATGTTGGCGCGGCCTGAGCCGACCATGTAAACGCTGTGTTTTTCACGCAGCACTTGCACTTGCTCGGTGCTCAACCCGGTGTACGAGAACATCCCGCGTTGCTGGTTGATGTGCGCAAAGCGCTCGGCCAGACCGAACGGCGTCAGCGCCTCGACCAGGCCGCTGCGCAGTTGCGCGATGCGGCTACGCATGGCTTCCACTTCGGCGGCCCATTGCGCCTTGAGCTGCGCATCACCGAGGATGGTCGCCACCACGGCGGCGCCATGATCCGGCGGGTTGGACCACAAGTTGCGCGCCAGATACGCCAGTTGGCTGCGCACATCGGTCAGTTTTTCGGCGTCATTGGCACACACGATCAACGCGCCGACACGCTCACGGTACAGGCCGAAGTTCTTCGAGCAAGAGCTGGTGATCAGCACTTCAGGCAGTTCGCTCACGAACAGGCGTGTTGACCAGGCATCTTCTTCCAGGCCGTCGCCGAAGCCCTGATAGGCAAAGTCGATCAGGGGCAGCAGTTCGCGCCGACGAACGACATCCAGCACCTGCCGCCAGTCGTCTTGCGACAGGTCAAAGCCGGTCGGGTTGTGGCAGCACGCGTGCAGCAACACCACGTCGCCCTGGGGTACGCCCTCCAGGGCGTGCAGCATGGCGGCTACGTTGAGGGTGTTGTCGCGGCCCACGTAGGGGTAATGACCTACCTTCAACCCGGCTTCGGCAAAAATGCTTTCGTGGATCGGCCAGGTCGGGTCGCTCAGCCAGATCCCGCGCCCTGGCAGGCAGTGCGCGATAAAGTCGGCCACCAGGCGCAATGCGCCGGTACCGCCCGGCGTTTGCGTGGCGCCCGCACGTTTGGCCGCCAGCAGCGGCGAATCAGTGCCCAGTACCAGCTCGCTGATCAGTTGGCCAAAACGGCTGTCGCCGTGGCCGCCGATGTAGGTTTTGGTCTGTTGCTGATCTACCAGGCGCTGTTCGGCCTGTTTGACTGACTGCAAAATCGGCGTCAGACCGTTGGCGTCTTTATAGACGCCCACGCCCAAGTCGAATTTGTTCGGGTTGGTGTCCTGGTTATAGGCGTCGATCAAGCCCAGAATCGGATCGCCCGGCACGCGGCCAATGGCTGAGAAGTGCATTACTTGCGACCTTCGGCAGTTTTGGCAACCTCATCGGTGCGCGCAGCCATGATGAAGTCGTTGCGGTGCAGGCCTTTGATCGAGTGGCTCCACCAGGTCACGGTCACTTTGCCCCATTCGGTCAGCAGACCCGGGTGATGGCCTTCAGCTTCAGAGATTTCGCCAACGGCGTTGGTGAACGCCAGGGCGTGCTTGAAGTTCTTGAACAGAAAAACCTTTTCCAACTGCATGATGCCGTCGCGAACTTCGATGTTCCAGTCCGGGATCTGCTTGATCAGCATCGGCAACTCTTCGTCGCTGACCTGTGGAGCATCGGCGCGGCAGGCTTCGCAGTGGGCTTGGTTCAATGTGCTCATGGTGTATTCCTGAAATCGATTTTTTGTTGGTCTTGAAAAAAATAAGGGTTAAGCCGCTTTCGGCTTGGGCGGGAACTTGGGCGCATGCAAGCCCAGCTCCATGCCTTTTTCAACCATGCCCATGATGTCTTCGTGGGCCAGGTCAAACAGGCGCTTCAAGTCCGGCAGAACAAAATACAGCGGCTGCAAAATATCAATTCGATACGGCGTGCGCATGGCTTCCAGCGGATCGAATGGCTGATGTTCAGGTTCTGAAGACAAGCTGTAAACCGTTTCTTTAGGCGAAGACAGAATTCCGCCGCCATACACGCGTTTGCCTTCAGGGGTATTCACCAGGCCGAACTCGATGGTCATCCAGTACAGGCGGGCCAGATACACGCGCTGTTCTTTGCTGGCTTGCAGGCCGAGCTTACCGTAGGTGTGGGTGAATTCAGCAAACCACGGGTTGGTCAGCAGCGGGCAATGGCCAAAAATCTCGTGGAAAATATCCGGCTCTTGCAGGTAATCCAGTTCTTCACGGGTACGAATAAACGTTGCCACCGGGAACTGCTTGCTGGCCAGTAATTCGAAAAAGGTCTGGAAGGGGATCAAAGCCGGCACGCGGGCAACTTGCCAGCCGGTGGTTTCGCCCAGCACTTTATTGATCTCGCTCAGTTGCGGGATGCGGTCGTGGGGCAGGCCGAGTTTTTCGATGCCTTGCAGGTATTCAGGGCAGGCACGGCCTTCGAGCAATTTGAGCTGTCGGGTAATCAGCGTATTCCACACCCCGTGTTCCTCGGGTGTGTAGTTGATAAAGCCATTGGCATCCGGCTCACGGGCGACGTATTTCGTTTGCTTCATGGTGCTCTCCGCAGAGAAATCGTTTTTATTGTTCTGTCAGGGACGGCGCGTATTCGTTGGTTAAGTGATATCCCAAGTGCTGGCCGGAAGCAGCCGGGCAAACGTGTCTATTACCGGAATGATGTGCGTATTCCGTAAATGATTCGTTACGACAAGACAATTGAACTGTCATTCTTGCGTGAGTAATTGCAAAATCGTCAAAAAATCGTGACAGCCAAATGCTCTCCCGAACAAAAAACACCTGTAGGAGCGAGCTTGCTCGCGATCTTTTGATCTTTTTAAAAGATCGCGAGCAAGC
>NZ_JBEOPQ010000065.1:0-28062 GCF_040310285.1 Pseudomonas sp. HY2-MNA-CIBAN-0224
GGAGCGAGCTTGCTCGCGATCTTTTGATCTTTTAAAGATCGCGAGCAAGCTCGCTCCTACAGGGGGGAGGGTGAAGCCGATTTAAATAATCGGCTCATCACCTTTCTTGTTCTTCCAGCTGTCATTGCCCGGCAAAAGCAGGTTGAGTGCAATCGCTACGATAGCGCACAACGCGATGCCTTTAAGGCCGAAGTCTTCAGGGCCCATCCCTGTGCCGATCAGCACGCCGCCAATCCCGAAGACCAGGGTTACCGACACAATCACCAAATTGCGCGCTTCGCTCAGGTCAACCTGATGGCGGATCAGGGTGTTCATCCCGACCGCAGCAATCGAACCGAACAACAGGCACAAAATCCCGCCCATCACCGGTATCGGAATGCTTTGCAGCAATGCGCCGAACTTACCGATAAAGGCCAGGCTGATGGCGAAAATCGCCGCCCAGGTCATGATTTTCGGGTTGTAGTTCTTGGTCAGCATCACCGCGCCCGTCACTTCGGCGTAGGTGGTATTCGGTGGGCCACCCAGCAAGCCTGCGGCGGTGGTCGCAAGACCGTCACCGAACAGGGTGCGGTGCAAGCCCGGCTTTTTCAGGTAGTCGCGACCGGTCACGCTGCCCACGGCAATCACGCCGCCAATGTGTTCAATGGCCGGGGCCAGGGCCACGGGGACGATAAACAGAATCGCCTGCCAGTTGAACTCGGGGGCCGTGAAGTGCGGGAGGGCAAACCATGGCGCGGCGGCGATTTTGGCCGTGTCGACCACGCCAAAGTAAAACGCCATCGCAAAACCCACCAGCACACCGGCAATGATCGGCACCAGGCGGAAGATGCCTTTGCCGAACACGGCCACGATCAAGGTGGTCAGCAGCGCTGGCATCGAGATCATCATGGCTGTTTGGTAGTGGATCAGCTCGGTGCCGTCTTCAGCACGGCCCATGGCCATGTGTGCAGCAATGGGCGCCATCGCCAGACCGATCGAAATAATCACCGGGCCGATCACCACAGGTGGCAGCAGGCGATCAATAAAACCGGTGCCTTTAAGCTTTACCGCGAAACCGAGAAAGGTGTACACGAAACCGGCTGCCATCACGCCGCCCATGGTCGCGGCCAGACCGAATTGGCCCTTGGCGAGAATGATCGGGGTAATGAAAGCGAAACTCGAAGCCAGAAAGACCGGTACCTGACGGCGGGTCACAATCTGGAACAGCAGAGTTCCGAGACCCGCCGTGAACAGCGCTACGTTAGGGTCGAGGCCAGTAATCAATGGCATCAATACCAAGGCGCCGAAAGCCACGAACAACATCTGCGCGCCAGAGATGATCTGGCGCCAGAGTGGGTCGTTGAACTCGTCCTGCATGTGATTAATCCTTTTGCTTGGTGCCGAAGATCTTGTCGCCAGCATCGCCCAAGCCCGGAATGATGTAGCCGTGTTCGTCCAGACGGTGATCGATGGACGCGGTGTAGATGGTCACGTCCGGGTGAGCCTTTTCAACGGCGGCAATCCCTTCTGGGGCAGCGACCAGCACCATGGCGCGGATCTCTTTGCAGCCGGCTTTTTTCAGCAGATCGATGGTGGCAACCATGGACGAACCCGTGGCCAGCATCGGGTCGATGATCATCGCCAGACGCTCGTCGATTTCTGGAACCAGTTTTTCCAGATAGGTATGGGCCTGCAGGGTTTCTTCGTTACGGGCAACGCCGACAGCGCTGACTTTGGCACCTGGAATCAGGGTCAGTACGCCTTCCAGCATGCCGATACCGGCGCGCAGGATAGGCACGACGGTAATTTTCTTACCGGCAATTTTTTCAACTTGGACAGGGCCACTCCAGCCTTCAATCTCGTAGGTTTCGAGGGTCAGGTCGCTGGTGGCTTCGTACGTCAGCAAGGCGCCGACTTCTTGGGCGAGCTCACGGAAGTTCTTCGTGCTAATGTCTGCACGGCGCATCAGGCCGAGCTTGTGACGGATCAGCGGATGGCGGATCTCACGGATGGGCATAAGTAAAGGCTCCGGTTGGGCAGGCAAAAAAAGCGGCCTAGATTAATCTAATCCGGGGTGATGTCCTACAAACATTAATGCACGTTAGTCCATAAATGCTTGATCTGAGCCATGCGTGTGCGTACCTTTGCCCGCTTTTCTGGCAAACCACCCCCTGGAGAGCGTCATGTCTGCTGATCTCGAGCATATCCGTCAAGTCATGCGAGAGGCTGACTGCCTGTACACCGAAGCCGAGGTTGAGGCAGCGATTGCCCGCGTTGGCGCGCAGATCACAGCTGAAATGGCTGAATTCAATCCAGTGGTTTTTTGTGTGATGAACGGCGGCCTTATTTTCGCCGGCAAGCTGCTCACCCACCTCAAATTCCCGCTTGAATCGTCTTACCTGCACGCGACCCGCTACCGCAACCAAACCAGCGGCGGCGACCTGTTCTGGAAAGCCAAGCCAGAAGTGTCCTTTATGGACCGTCACGTGCTGATCATCGATGACATCCTCGATGAGGGCCACACCCTGAGCGCGATCGTTGATTTCTGCAAACACGCAGGCGCCCGTCAGGTGCATACCGCGGTGCTGATCGACAAAGACCACGACCGCAAGGCCAGTCCGGACCTGAAAGCCGACTACGCCGGCCTGCCGTGCATTGACCGTTATATTTTCGGTTATGGCATGGATTACAAAGGCTACTGGCGCAACGCTGCCGGGATCTACGCCGTTAAAGGTCTGTAAGCCCAAGTGATGAAGCTTCCTTGCGGGGAAGCTTCAGCCAGTTTCTGGCACATGCATTAGTTTTTTAACGACCTCACACGAGCGTGTTTGCATGCTGGCTATCTTTTTTCTGACCCTCTCGATCACCGCCCCGGTGTTTGCCATGCTCTTTATGGGCATTGTGCTCAAGCGGGTGGGCTGGATTAACGACAACTTTATCCACACGGCGTCGGCACTGGTGTTTAACGTCACCATGCCGGCGTTGTTGTTTTTGGGGATTGTCCACGCCGACCTCAGAACCGCCATGCAGCCCAAGGTGCTGGGCTATTTCACTCTGGCGACACTGGTATGTTTTGGCCTGGCCTGGGGCTGGGCGATCTGGCGTTGCCCGCGTGAAGATCGCGGCATCTATACCCAAGGCGCATTTCGCGGCAACAACGCGGTGATCGGCCTGGCCCTGGCGGCCAGCATGTATGGCGACTACGGCATCTCGCTGGGGGCAGTGCTCGCGGGGTTGGTGATCCTGTTGTACAACACCCTGTCGACGATTGTGCTGGCGGTGTACAGCCCGGTGATCAAGTCCGACCCGTGGAGCGTCTGCAAAAGTGTGGTGAAAAACCCGCTGATTATCAGCGTGCTGGCGGCGATCCCGTTTGCGGTGTTCAAGATCACTCTGCCGGGCTGGTTGCAGGCCTCCGGTGAATACCTGGCGTCCATGACCTTGCCGCTGGCGCTGATCTGCATTGGCGGCACCTTGTCGCTGGCGTCCTTGCGCAAAAGCGGCAATCTGGCGTTGAGTGCCAGCCTGGTCAAAATGATCAGCCTGCCGCTGGTGGCCACACTGGGGGCGTGGCTTTTGGGCTTTCGCGGGCCGGAGCTGGGGACGTTGTTCCTGTACTTCGCCAGCCCGACAGCCGCCGCCAGCTACGTCATGGCGCGCGCAGCCAACGGCAACCACGAACTGGCCGCGTCGATTATCGTGATGACCACCTTGATGGCGGCCATCACGACCAATATCGGGATCTTTGTATTGCAATGGGGTGGCTGGATCTAGCCTCAGGCGCCGTCCAGCAGGTTCTTGCACGCCGGCTCGATTTGCTTGGGTGTCCAGGTGGGGTAGGTCTGCGGTAGCACCTGCACCGGTGTGCTGATCACCAGGCCATCCGCCATCGTCGCCTCCACGTACGTGGCGCTCCAGCCTTGCTCAGGTGTTTGGAGCGCAACGTTGAGCTCTTGCCCCTCGGGCAGGCTGATATCGGTGGCCTCATAGTGAATGCCGCACGGCTGGCGGAAGTCACGATCGGTGAGGTTGTGCGCCCGCCATTGCACCAGTTTGGTGGGCGGTTCGGAGAAGTTCATCGCCAGGCGTGCGCCCCCGGCTTCAGGTTGAACCACGCTTTTCAGGCTGGGCAGCGGACGCTGTTGCTGCAGGCGGTTGGTGAAGGCGATCAGTGAATGTTCAACAAACGCCGTGATCCCGTAATGGCTGGCGTTAGGCGCTACGCGGAGCATTTTTTCGCCGGGCAATTCATCGAAGTACAGGCGTGCGTTGTCGGGTAAGAAAAAGTCATCGCTGCTGGCATTCACGATGTACTTCGGGATGCTCAGCCGCTCGCCTGCCTCAGTTTTCGCGTAGAGCATCGGGTCTTCTATCTGCATCAACTGTGCGAACTCGGCTGTTGCCAACTGCCGGGTGATCCCTTCGTGATGGTAAGCCTTGAACGCCAGCGGCCAGCTTTTGCCGTAAGCGTTGTAGGTGTGTTCCAGAGCGGCATGGGTATTGAGGATATCGATCACGAACGGAGCAATGGCGCTGACCCGTGTGTCTGCCAGTGCCGTCAGCCAGACAGCCCAGCCGCGTTTGGACGCCCCCGCAGCAATAAATGATTCGATCTGCCAGGGTTTTAGCTCAGCGTGTGCGAGGTCCATCGCTTTAACCAGCGATTGCATCATGGGCACATGCAGCGAGAGAAACGGCCGGTTCTCGGGATGTTGTAAAAACAGCGCCCAGCTATGGGCCACGCTGTCGTCTTCGCGGCGCGGTACGCCGTCGTCGCTGTAGGTCAGGTATTGGTTAGGAATGTTACTGACCGAAATAACGATGGTCTTTGTTTGCTCCGCTACAGCCAGGGCCATTGCCTGGGTGAAGTCGGTGGGGGCTGATATCGGCTTGTCTGCGGTCGGGACGTTGGTGCCGTTATTGGCGATCAGCAACGCCTTGCCGTGCAGGGCGGCCTCGGGGATGTAAATGTCGACCGTATGCTCCCATTCGGCAGGGCTGGCATAGCCGTGCCCGCTCCACGTTTGTGATTTTAGTTGGAAACTGCGTTTCTCAACGC
This sequence comes from Pseudomonas sp. HY2-MNA-CIBAN-0224, assembly GCF_040310285.1. Classification (NCBI taxonomy): domain Bacteria; kingdom Pseudomonadati; phylum Pseudomonadota; class Gammaproteobacteria; order Pseudomonadales; family Pseudomonadaceae; genus Pseudomonas; species Pseudomonas sp. HY2-MNA-CIBAN-0224. The sequence goes on from NZ_JBEOPQ010000065.1 coordinate 5,039, forward strand.
CGGGAAAGGCCGTCGACCCTGTCGGCGTGTAGTCCAGAGGCTGGGTCGCGGCGGCCTGTTTGTAGCAACTCAGGACTTTACTGAAGTCCTGCCCGCTGTTTTCAAAACAGGCCATCGCGTTGTCGGCGGGGGAGGCGTGTGTGCAGCCGCTGACCAGCAGCGCTGGGAGCAGCAGTAAGGCGAGGTGTTTGAATGAAGTCATCGTTATCTCGTTAAAAGGTTCGAGCGCTGATCGCGCTCACTGCGAACCTTTTTACGTGATTAAACCGATGCGTTCTGTCAGGTGTGTCTGCGTTTTTTGTAGGTCTTACTTCGTGTTAGAGGCGTAAGCGTCGATCACTTCCTGGGCCGCCCGAAACGCATCAATGGCCGCCGGTACGCCGGCGTATACCGCGCAGTGCAGCAGCGCTTCGCGGATCTCATCGACGGTGCAGCCGTTATTCAGCGCGCCGCGTACGTGGCCTTTGAGTTCTTGCGGGCACTTGAGCGCGGTGAGGGTGGCGAGGGTGATCAGGCTGCGGGTTTTTAGCGACAGGCCCTCGCGATTCCACACGCCGCCCCAGGCGTGTTCGTTGACGAAGTCTTGCAGTGGTTGGGTGAAGTCGGTGGCATTGCCCAGTGCACGGTCGACAAACTCATCGCCCATCACCTGGCGGCGCATTTCAAGTCCGGTCTTTTTGTTGTCCATCGCAAAACTCCTCAGTGTTGTCGTCGCCAGGCGCGCAGGGTACTGAACAGCAGAAACACCAGCAGCGCCGGCAAGATGTAAAACAGCATCAGGTGTTCGAGCCTGCCCGCCAGCGGCATGCCGGTGGTGAACGACACCACGTGCAGTGCATACGCCAGGTACAGCCCCAAAAACAGCAAGCCTTCGGCGCGGGTGACGCGGTAGCCGGTATAGAACACCGGCAGGCACAACACGGCGACGCCTAGCATCACCGGCAGGTCAAAAGCCAGGGCGTTGGGTGATACCGACAGCGGTTCGGGGCTGATCAGCGCAGTGAGGCCGAGCACGCCGAGCAGGTTGAGGACGTTGCTGCCAATCACATTGCCGACGGCAATTTCGCGTTGCCCGCGAAAGGCTGCAATCAGAGAGGTGGCCAGCTCCGGCAGCGAAGTGCTGACGGCAATGATGGTCAGGCCGATGATGCGCTCGGACAGCCCCAGTTCGGTGGCCACGCCGACGGCGGCGTCCAGTAACAAATGCCCGGCAGCGCCCAGCAAGACCAAGGCCGTAAGCATCATCAGAACGTTGACCGGCCATGACGTTGGCGGTCGGTCGTGGCTGGCATGATGGTGCCCGCTGTGGCGTGACTGGCGAATCAGCAAGCCGAGGTAGATCACCAGACCGACCAGCAGAATGGCGCCATCGAGGCGATCCAGTTGTTTGCTCAGGGCCAGGCCGAATACCAGCGCGCTGGCGATGATCATCAAGGGGATATCGAGCCGCACCAGTTGGCGTGACACGCGCAGGGGGATAATCAGTGCCGACAGGCCGAGGGTGACGAGGACGTTGAAAATGTTGCTGCCAATGACGCTGCCGACGGCAATGTCCGGTGTGTCGTTAAACGCAGCTTGCAGGCTGACGGTCATTTGCGGGGCGCTGCTGCCGAAGGCGACCACGGTCAAGCCGATCAGCAGGGGGCGAACCTTCAGGTTGGCGGCCATGCGCACCGCGCAGTGCACCAGCAGTTCGGCGCCAGCAATCAGCATGGCGAGACCGCAGAGCAGTTGCAGCAGGTTCCACGGTGATAACGCGCTTAACCCCAAAATGGTGATTCACTCCATTGCTTAGTCACTTAAACCCTGAACCCGCACCTTGGCCGTGCCGCTGCTGAGCATACCCAACTGCTGGGCGGCCTGGCGCGAAAGATCAATCAGACGGCCGTGAGTATGCGGGCCCCGGTCATTGATGCGTACCACCACCGTTTTGTTGTTGCTGAGGTTGGTAACCACGACCCGTGAGCCGAAGGCTAGGCTGCGATGGGCAGCGGTGAGGGCGTTTTGGTCGAAGGGTTCGCCGCTGGCAGTCCGTTTACCGTGGTGCCGAGCGCCGTAATAAGAGGCAACGCCGGTTTCGTCATAGCCGCGTGGGTCTATGTCGTGGCTGGCGCAGCCGGTGAGCAAGCCGAGCAGGGCGCAGGCGCCGAGTAGCCGCTTCATGGGGGGAATCCTGTATGAGCGGTTTGAATAACCTGTAGCCGCTGCCGAAGGCTGCGATGGGCGCGAAGCGACCCGCTTTTAAAGGCGAAGGTCCTGCGGCCCTTTTCGCAGCCTGCGGCAGCGGCTACATGTTTTACGTTTAGCCTTCGAGCTTGCTCTTGAGCAGTTCGTTGACTTGTTGCGGGTTGGCTTTGCCTTTGGAGGCTTTCATGGCCTGCCCGACGAAGAAGCCAAACATTTTGCCGCGTTTGGCTTCGTCAGCCGCGCGGTACTGTTCAACTTGCTCGGCGTTGGCCGCCAACACTTCATCCAGCACCTTTTCAATGGCGCCGCTGTCGGTGACTTGCTTGAGGCCTTGCTTGTCGATGACTTCGTCAGCAGTGCCTTCGCCGTTGGCCATCGCTTCAAACACCACTTTGGCGATTTTGCCGGAGATGGTGTTGTCCTTGATGCGCAGCAGCATGCCGCCCAGCAACTCGGCGCTGACCGGCGACTGGTCGATGTCCAGGCCTTGCTTGTTGAGCAGGCTGCCCAACTCAACCATCACCCAGTTGGCCGCCAGCTTGGCGTCGCCGCTGATGCTCACGACTTTTTCGAAGTAGTCTGCCTGTTCGCGGCTTGAGGCCAGAACGCTGGCATCGTAGGCCGACAGGCCGAACTGCGACTGGAAGCGCTCGCGCTTTTGCGGTGGCAGTTCCGGCAGGGTGGCGCGCACGTCTTCGATGAACGAGTCTTCGATCACCACCGGCAGCAGGTCCGGGTCCGGGAAGTAACGGTAGTCGTTGGCTTCCTCTTTGCTGCGCATGGCGCGGGTTTCGTCTTTGTTCGGGTCATACAGGCGCGTTTGCTGGATGACTTTGCCGCCGTCTTCGATCAGTTCGATCTGGCGCTGCACTTCGCTGTTGATCGCCTTCTCGATGAAACGGAACGAGTTGACGTTCTTGATCTCGCAGCGGGTGCCGAACTCGGCTTGGCCGACCGGGCGTACCGACACGTTGCAGTCGCAACGCAGCGAGCCTTCAGCCATGTTGCCGTCGCAGATGCCCAGGTAGCGTACCAGCGCGTGCATGGCCTTGACGTAGGCAACCGCTTCTTTGGCGCTGCGCATGTCCGGCTCGGAAACGATTTCCAGCAGCGGGGTGCCTGCACGGTTGAGGTCGATGCCGGTCGAGCCGCTGAAGTCTTCGTGCAGGCTTTTGCCCGCATCTTCTTCCAGGTGCGCACGGGTAATGCCGACGCGCTTGACGGTGCCGTCTTCCAGGGTGATGTCCAAATGGCCTTTGCCGACAATCGGCAGTTCCATCTGGCTGATCTGGTAGCCCTTCGGCAGGTCCGGGTAGAAGTAGTTTTTACGTGCGAATACGTTGTGCTGGCCGATTTCGGCGTCAACCGCGATGCCGAACATGACGGCCATGCGCACGGCTTCCTGGTTCAGCACCGGCAAAACACCCGGCATGCCCAGGTCAACCAGGCTAGCCTGGGTGTTCGGCTCAGCGCCGAACGTGGTGGCGCTGCCGGAGAAAATCTTCGATTGGGTGGCGAGCTGGGAGTGAATTTCCAGCCCGATCACAACTTCCCATTGCATATGTTTGTCCTCAGAAGCCGGCAGGTGAGCGCGTGTGCCAGTCAGTGTTCAACTGATACTGGTGAGCGACATTGAGCAAGCGGCCTTCCTGGAAGTACGGCGCAAGCAACTGCACGCCGACGGGCAAGCCATCGACAAAACCGGCTGGCATCGACAGGCCCGGCAGGCCCGCGAGGTTGGCGGTAATGGTGTACACGTCTTCCAGATAGGCAGACACCGGGTCGCTGTTTTTAGCGCCGATTTTCCAGGCCGGGTTAGGCGTGGTTGGGCCGAGGATGACGTCGACTTCGTTGAAGGCTGCGACAAAGTCGTTTTTGATCAGGCGACGGATTTTTTGCGCTTGCAGGTAGTAAGCGTCGTAGTAACCGGCCGACAGGGCGTAGGCACCGACCAGAATCCGGCGCTGGACTTCCGGGCCGAAGCCTTCGGCGCGCGAACGCTTGTACAGGTCGGTCAGGTCTTTCGGGTCTTCACAGCGGTGGCCGAAGCGCACGCCGTCAAAACGCGACAGGTTGGAAGACGCTTCAGCGGGCGCGATCACGTAGTACGCAGGAATCGCGTGCTGCATGTTGGGCAGGCTGATGGTTTTGATCACCGCGCCGAGTTTTTCGAGCTCTTTGATGCTGTTGTGCACCAGTTCGGCAATGCGCGGGTCGAGGCCTTCGCTGAAGAACTCGGCAGGCACACCAATACGCAGGCCTTTGAGCGAGGTATTGAGGTCGGCGCTGAAGTCCGGCACCGGTTCGTCGATGCTGGTGGAGTCTTTAGAATCGAAGCCAGCCATGCCTTGTAACAAAATCGCGCAGTCTTCAGCGGTGCGCGCCAAGGGGCCGCCCTGATCAAGGCTGGAGGCGTAAGCGATCATGCCCCAGCGCGATACCCGACCGTACGTCGGCTTGAGGCCGGTAAGGTTGGTCAGCGCAGCGGGCTGGCGGATCGAACCGCCGGTGTCGGTGCCGGTCGCTGCCGGCAACAGACGAGCGGCAACGGCGGCAGCCGAACCACCCGATGAACCGCCAGGTACGTGCTCAAGGTTCCACGGGTTTTTGACTGCGCCGTAGTAGCTCGATTCGTTGGCCGAGCCCATCGCGAACTCGTCCATGTTGGTCTTGCCCAGGCTGACCGCGCCAGCCTCGGCGAGCTTGGCAACCACGGTGGCGTCGTACGGTGCCTTGAAGTTGTCGAGCATCTTCGAGGCACAGCTGGTGCGTACGCCCAAGGTGCAGAACAGGTCTTTGTGCGCGATCGGCGCGCCCAGCAGGGCACCGCTTTCACCGTTGGCGCGACGTGCGTCAGCAGCCTTGGCCTGCTCGATGGCGAGGTCTTCGGTGAGGGTGATGAAGCTGTTGAGCTGCGGATCGAGCTGGGCGATACGTGCCAGCAAGGTCTTGGTCAGCTCTTCAGAAGAAAACTTTTTATCGGCGAGTCCGCGGGCGATCTCGGCCAGAGTCAATTGATGCATGCAGGCTCTTTCCCTTTACTCGATGACTTTCGGAACCAGATAGAGGCCGTTTTCGACCGCTGGTGCGATGGACTGGTAAGCCTCGCGATGATTGCTTTCAGTCACGACGTCTGCGCGCAGGCGCTGGCTGGCTTCCAGTGGGTGGGCCAGCGGCTCGATACCGGTGGTGTCGACAGCCTGCATATGATCAATCAGCCCCAGAATGCTATTAAGGGCTTCGGTGGTGCGTGGGAGATCGGCATCATTGAGACCCAGACGGGCCAAATGTGCGATTTTTTCCACGTCGGAGCGTTCTAGCGCCATGGGATTCTCCAGTGGAAAACAGGACGGATGGTGTCCGTGTGTTAGATTGTCGGAACACTACCGCATTTCTACGGTCATATGGCCGCGATTGTGGGGGTTGGTGCACGGAAAAGCGGTCAATTTAACATATTGGCGCCTTGCCCAAAATCCCTGTCGTTGTTAGAGTTTGCCGCACTTTTTTACCCACGCGTTGCCTAGGGTCCCTTTCCCATGTTCAAGAAACTGCGTGGCATGTTTTCCAGCGATCTTTCCATCGACCTGGGCACTGCCAACACCCTTATTTACGTGCGTGAGCGCGGTATTGTCCTGAATGAGCCATCGGTTGTGGCTATTCGGACACACGGTAACCAGAAAAGTGTCGTTGCCGTCGGCACCGAGGCCAAGCGCATGCTCGGCCGTACACCTGGCAACATTGCTGCCATTCGTCCGATGAAGGATGGCGTGATTGCCGACTTCAGCGTCTGCGAGAAGATGCTGCAGTACTTCATCAACAAAGTGCATGAAAACAGCTTTTTGCAGCCAAGCCCTCGGGTTTTGATTTGCGTACCGTGCAAATCGACTCAGGTAGAGCGTCGCGCCATTCGTGAGTCGGCACTCGGTGCCGGTGCCCGTGAAGTATTCCTGATCGAAGAACCGATGGCCGCGGCCATCGGTGCTGGCTTGCCGGTTGAGGAAGCACGCGGTTCGATGGTCGTCGATATCGGTGGTGGTACCACTGAAATCGCGCTGATCTCCCTGAACGGTGTGGTTTACGCTGAATCCGTACGGGTTGGCGGCGACCGCTTCGACGAAGCGATCATCACTTATGTGCGTCGTAACTACGGCAGCCTGATCGGCGAGTCGACGGCTGAGCGCATCAAGCAGGAAATCGGCACAGCCTACCCGGGCGGTGAAGTGCGTGAAGTCGACGTACGCGGCCGTAACCTGGCAGAAGGCGTTCCACGTGCATTCACCCTGAACTCCAACGAAGTGCTCGAGGCTCTGCAAGAGTCGCTGGCAACTATCGTTCAGGCCGTGAAAAGCGCACTGGAGCAGTCTCCGCCAGAGCTGGCTTCGGACATCGCCGAGCGTGGCCTGGTACTGACCGGTGGTGGCGCCTTGCTGCGTGACCTCGACAAGCTGCTGGCCCAGGAAACAGGTCTGCCGGTGATCGTTGCCGAAGACCCGCTGACCTGTGTTGCCCGTGGTGGTGGCCGTGCGCTGGAAATGATGGATAAACACACAATGGACCTGCTCTCCAGCGAATAAGATCGCCGGTGCAGGCCAATGGTTATCACCAAAAGGTAGCACTTTGCAGTGCTGCCTTTTGGCGTTTATCTTTTGCCAATCTTCATCCAGGCCGCTTTAACGCCGTATGAATACATTGAACACTTGCCCGGGAGGGGCGGCTTATTAAACCGCTCTTTTCTAAAGGCCCCTCATTGGGCGTGCGCTTATTGGTGCTGGTCGTGCTATCGGTCGCGCTGATGGTGGTAGATGCCCGTTTCACGTTGCTCAAGCCGGTGCGCAGCCAGATGTCGCTGGTGCTGATGCAAACCTACTGGGTGACCGATTTGCCGCAACGCCTGGTTCAGGGGGTTGCCAGCCAATTTGGCAGTCGCACCGAACTGGTGGCTGAAAACGAGAAGCTCAAAACTGAAAACCTTCTGTTGCAAGGTCGCATGCAAAAGCTGGCGGCCTTGACCGAGCAGAACGTTCGCCTGCGCGAGTTGTTGAACTCCTCGGCGCTGGTGAACGAAAAGGTTGAAGTGGCCGAGTTGATCGGCATGGACCCGAACCCGTTCACCCATCGCATCATCATCAACAAGGGTGAGCGCGACGGCGTGGTGCTGGGGCAGCCGGTGCTCGATGCACGCGGGTTGATGGGGCAGGTGGTCGAGTTGATGCCGAACACCTCGCGCGTCCTGTTGCTCACCGACACCACCCACAGCATTCCGGTACAGGTGAATCGCAACGGCCTGCGCGCCATTGCCAGCGGCACGGGTAACCCAGAGCGGCTTGAACTGCGTCACGTGGCCGACACGGCGGATATCAAAGTGGGCGACCTGCTGGTCAGCTCAGGCCTGGGGCAACGCTTCCCGGCCGGTTACCCGGTGGCCACGGTCAAAGAAGTCATTCATGACTCGGGCCAGCCATTTGCCATTGTGCGGGCTGTGCCGACTGCCGCCTTGAACCGCAGCCGCTATCTGCTGCTGGTGTTCAGCGACAGCCGAACCCCTGAAGAACGCGCCAATGACGCCGCTCAAGCCCAAGAGGCCGAGCAGCGGGGTGAAGCACCTCCGGTGGTGCCGGCCACTGTGCCTAAGCCAGCGCCAACGGCCGCTGCACCTGCTGCCCCTGCCGCCGCGCCAGCGGTGACGCCAGCCCCGGCTGCAACTGATCCCAAGACCGTGAAAAAACCTGTACCCGCCGCAGCCAAGCCGCCAGCCGCTGCGCCGGCCACTACTCGGGAGAGGGAATAATGGCGGGCACTCATTCGCGAAACGGCTGGATTGTCTGGCTGACGTTTGCCATCGGCCTGTTGCTCAGCGTTTCGCCGTTGCCGCAGTTCATGGAAATCCTGCGCCCGTTGTGGCTGGCCCTGTTGCTGGCATTCTGGGCCCTGGCCTTGCCGCACAAGGTGGGCATGGTCACCGCTTGGTGCCTGGGCTTGATGGAAGACGTGCTGTACGGCACCTTGCTGGGCCAGAATGCATTGATTCTGACCCTCATCACCTTTTTGGTATTGTCGCTGGCGCAACGGTTGCGCACGTTCCCGATGTGGCAGCAAAGCCTGGTGATCCTGGTCATATTTGGCCTGGCTCAACTGGCTCAGCTATGGCTGAGTGCCTTGACCGGCAATCGCCAGCCCACGCTGGCGTTGGTATTGCCAGCGCTGGTCAGCGCGCTGTTGTGGCCATGGGTGAGCTACGGGCTGCGCGGTTTGCGCCGACGTTTCAAAATCAATTGACTGGATCGCGAGCCATTTCCTGGTTTGTGCACGTAGACAGGGAGATGTCTTGATGACTCCGCTTTTTCTGGCCTCTGGCTCACCACGCCGCCGCGAGTTACTGACTCAAATCGGCGTGCCGTTCCAGGTGGTCAGCGCCTCCATAGACGAAACTCCCCTCCCTGACGAATGCCCAGCGGCCTATGTCGAGCGCCTAGCGCGAGCAAAGGCCCGTGCGGGGCGCGAGCACCTGCTCGGGTCCTCGGTAAGCGCGCCATTCTGTGTATTGGGCGCCGACACCGCCGTCGTACTGGATGATCAGATTCTCGGCAAACCGGTCGACGAGGCCAATGCCTTGTCTATGCTCATGGCGTTGTCTGGCCGGGAGCATGAAGTCTTGACGGCCATTGCCATTCTGGCGGCCGAGCGTTGCGAAACCCGTGTGGTGCGCAGCCGGGTCAGTTTCAGAACCATCAGCCAGCAAGAAGCCGCCCGGTATTGGGCCAGTGGGGAACCTCAGGACAAAGCCGGTGGCTACGCTATTCAAGGGTTGGCCGCGGTTTTTGTGGCGGGCCTTAATGGCAGTTATTCCGGGGTTGTGGGTTTGCCCGTGTGCGAAACCGCAGAACTGCTCGGGCAATTCGGCATACCCTGTTGGCAAACCTTATCGAGCGCTGAATAACGCGCCTTACATGACTTGGCACTAATGCTATGACGCCTGAAAGAGACCCAGCCATGAGTGAAGAGATTCTGATCAACATCACGCCGATGGAATCGCGCGTGGCCGTGGTAGAGAACGGTGTTCTGCAAGAGGTGCATGTCGAGCGTACCCAGCGCCGTGGCATAGTTGGCAACATTTACAAAGGCAAGGTGGTGCGGGTGTTGCCCGGCATGCAGGCTGCCTTTGTCGACATCGGGCTGGACCGTGCCGCCTTTATTCACGCGTCTGAAATTTCCCTGCGTGAAGGCCAGGCCGTTGAGAGCATCAGCGCGCTGGTGCACGAAGGCCAAAGCCTGGTGGTGCAAGTCACCAAAGACCCGATTGCGTCAAAAGGCGCGCGCCTGACCACGCAGCTGTCGATTCCTTCGCGCTACCTGGTGTACATGCCGCGCACCGCTCATGTCGGTATTTCGCTGAAGATCGAAGACGAAGCCGAACGTGAGCGCCTCAAGCAGGTGGTCAGTGATTGTGTGGCGCAAGAAGGCATCAAGGAAGCGGGCGGCTTTATTCTGCGCACGGCCGCTGAAGGCGCCGGGGCGGATGAGATCCTGATGGACATTCGCTACTTGCGCCGTCTGTGGGACCAGATCGGTCTGCAGATCAAAACGGCGGGCGCACCGAGCGTTATCTATGAAGACTTGGGCCTGGCGTTGCGCACCTTGCGTGACCTTGTGAGCCCGAAGATCGAAAAAATCCGTATCGATTCGCGAGAAACCTTCCAGAAGACCACCCAGTTTGTGGCTGAACTGATGCCGGAAATCGCCGACCGCCTTGAGCATTACCCCGGCGAGCGGCCGATTTTTGACCTGTATGGCGTAGAGGACGAAATCCAGAAAGCGCTGGACCGCAAGGTGCCGCTCAAGTCGGGTGGTTATCTGGTAGTCGACCCGGCCGAAGCGATGACCACCATCGACGTCAACACCGGCGCGTTCGTGGGCCATCGCAACCTTGAAGAAACCATCTTCAAGACCAACCTCGAAGCGGCAACAGCCATCGCCCGGCAACTGCGCCTGCGTAACCTGGGCGGCATCATCATCATTGACTTCATCGACATGGAAGATGAAGAGCACCAGCGCCAAGTGCTGCGCACCCTCGAAAAGCAGCTGGAACGTGATCACGCCAAGACCAACATCATCGGTATCACCGAGTTGGGGTTGGTTCAGATGACGCGCAAACGCACCCGCGAAAGCCTTGAGCAAGTGCTCTGCGAACCCTGCGTGTGCTGCCAGGGGCGCGGCAAGCTGAAAACCCCTGAAACCATTTGCTACGAAATCTTCCGCGAAATTCTCCGTGAAGCCCGCGCGTACCAAGCCGTTGGCTATCGTGTATTAGCCAACCAGCGTGTTGTTGACCGTTTGCTGGACGAAGAGTCGGGCAACGTCGCCGAGCTGGAAGGATTTATCGGGCGTACCATCCGTTTTCAAGTAGAAACTCAGTACTCCCAGGAACAATACGACGTGGTACTGCTCTGAAGTATCTGAACGCGTATCCGCATGACTGGGGGCTGGCCGCAGCCCCCTCGACCATCACTGAAGGGGCCACCTGACATGGAGCGTCTGACACGCTTTTTTGCCGCGCTGACCCGCTGGGGATTAGGTCTATGTGCGTTGGTTCTGGTGCTCACGGCGCTCTACGTCAGCTTGGGTCGTGAGCTGACGCCTCTGATTGCCGAATACCGCGCAGAAATCCAGACCAAGGCCCGTGATGCCTTGGGCATGCCGTTGACCATTGGCAGCCTTGAAGGCAGCTGGAAGGGCATGGCGCCGGTATTGCTGGCGCACGACGTGATGGTCGGCGAGGGCAGCAATGCCTTGCGGCTGGACAACGTGAAGGTGGTGCCCGATGTTTGGGCCAGCCTGATCAATCGCGATGTGCGGCTTGCCAGCGTGCAACTGGGCGGCCTGCAACTGAGCGCCCGTCAGGACAAGGACGGCCATTGGGCGCTGGAAGGGCTGCCGGTGCAGGACGATCAGCCACTGGACCCCGAGCAACTGCTGAATCAATTGCAGCGGGTGGCGCGGGTGTCGGTCCTCGACAGCCAGGTGACCCTCGAACCCTTCAATCATGCCCCGATGACCCTGACCTATGTCGGGCTGACACTGGACGTGGGGGCTTCTGACCAGCGTCTGGATGCGCGGTTGACCCTGCCCGACGGCCAGCCGCTGGCGCTGAGCCTCAAGACCCAGATCCAGGCCAGCCGCTGGCGTGACGGTGCCGCTCAGGCCTATCTGAGCTTGCCGCAGAGTGATTGGGCCAAATGGCTGCCGGCCAGCCTGATCCAGCCGTGGAAAGTCTCTGAATTAAAAGCCGGTGGCGAGTTTTGGTTCAACTGGGGCCATGGCACCGTGCAAAGCGCGGTGGCGCGTCTCAATGCGCCCAAGCTGAGCGGTGCCTATGCCGATCGCAAAGCCGAAACCCTCGACAACCTGGCGCTGCATGCCTGGGTCGAGCGTGGCAAACAGGGGTTCACGGTTACCCTCGATTCACTGGCAATGAACATCGCTGACAAGCGCTGGGAAACCCGCCTGCAGTTGCAACAGTTCGCCGCCACTGAGGGCGAGCAGGAACGTTGGCATTTACAGGCTGATCATCTGGACCTGACACCGATCACCCCGTTAATGGATTCGCTGGCGCCGGTGCCAGAAGCCGTTGCCAAGGTGATTGACCAACTGAGCGTCACCGGCACCTTGCGCAACGTCCTGGCCGACTACCGGCCGAATGCGACCGACGATCAAAAAATCAGCTTCGCCGCCAACTTGCAGCAAGTGGGTTTCAATGCCACCCACGGGGCACCGGCGGCGCGCAACGTCAGCGGGCTGATCAGTGGTGACTTGGGCAAGGGCGAATTGCGCCTCGACAGCAAAGATTTTGTCCTGCACCTGGACCCGATTTTCGACAAGCCCTGGCAGTACCTGCAAGCCAATGCCTTGCTCAAATGGACGCTGGATAAAAACAGCTTCACCTTGATCGCGCCCTACATCAAGGTGCTGGGCGAAGAGGGCAAAATTGCCGCTGACTTCCTGATCCGCATCCACATGGATCATTCTCAGGAAGACTACATGGACCTGCGCGTCGGTCTGACCGATGGCGATGGTCGATTCACCCCCAAATACCTGCCGGCCGTCTTGAGCCCTGCGCTGTCCGAGTGGTTGAGCACGGCGATTCTAAAAGGCTCGGTCGAAGAGGGCTTTTTCCAGTACCAAGGCTCACTGGACCACGATGCCGTGGACGCGGCGCGTAACATCAGCCTGTTCTTCAAGGTCCATGGTGCTGAGCTGGCGTTCCAGCCCGGCTGGCCACATGTACGCGATGTCTCCGGTGACGTGTTTATCGAAGACAGCGGTGTGCGGATCATGGCCAGCAAAGGCCTGTTGCTCGACACCAAAGTGCGCAACGTCGCGGTCAATATCCCTCACGTCCACGCTGGCAAAGTCTCTCACTTGTTTTTGGACGGTGACTTCGACGGCGGTTTGGGCGATGGCCTGAAAATCTTGCAAGAAGCGCCGATTGGCACTGAATCAACCTTTGCCGGCTGGCAAGGCGAGGGCTCGCTCAAGGGCCGCGTTGATCTCGATATCCCGCTGGAACATGGCGAAGAACCGAAAGTCGTAGTGGATTTCAACACCGACAAGGCCCGCCTGAAAATCAGTGATCCAGAACTTGAACTGACCCAACTCAAGGGCGACTTCCGCTTCGACAGCGCCAAGGGCCTGAGCGGCAAAGCCATCAGCGGTCGCGCATTCGACCAACCGATCAAGGCGCAAATCTTTGCCGAGGGCAAGTCGGGCAAGCTGAGTACCCGCGTAGTGGCAAGCGGTCAGGTCGGGGTTAAAAAACTGACCGACTGGCTCAAGTTCAATCAGCCGATCCCGGTGTCCGGGATGCTGCCTTATCAGTTGCAACTGACCCTGGACGATGCCGACAGCCAGTTGCGGGTCAGTTCGTCACTCAAAGGGGCGACTATCGATTTGCCAGCACCGTTTGGCCTGGCCGCCAATGAAAGCCGCGACGCGGTGTTTCGCATGACCTTGCAAGGGGCTGAGCGGCGTTACTGGTTTGACTACGGTGACTTGGCGAACCTGACCTTTGCCGCCCCCAATGGCAAGTTTGAAGACGGCCGGGGTGAGTTGTTCCTGGGGTATGGCGACCCGGTGTTGCCGGTGACCAAAGGCTTGCGCATTCGCGGTGTGTTGTCAGAACTGGACGTTGCCCCGTGGCAGGCACTGGCCGAGCGCTATGCGGGCAAAGACCCGGGCGGCAGCGCCAAACAACTGCTTAGCAGTGCCGACTTCAAAGTGAATAAGCTCATCGCCTTCGGCACTCAGCTTGATCAGGTGCGGCTGCAAATGAAGCGCAGCGGGGCGGCCTGGGACCTTAACATCAACAGCAAACAGGCGACGGGCGCTGTCACGTTGCCGGATGCGAAGAACGCGCCGATCAAAGTGACGATGCAAACCATCCGCCTCCCGGCGCCAGACCCTAAAGCGGTCAGCGACCCCAATGCGCCGGACCCTTTGGCGTCGGTCGATCCGCGCAAGATCCCGGCACTCGACATCATCATTCGCCAGCTCTATCAGGGCGCTGATTTGCTCGGCGCCTGGTCGCTCAACATCAGGCCGACCACACGCGGGATTAACCTCAATAACCTGAGCCTGGGCCTCAAGGGCTTGCTGCTCGAAGGCTCGGGCGGCTGGGAAGGCGTGGCCGGAGCCAGCAACAGTTGGTACCGGGGCCGGATTGGCGGTGGCAACCTGGCTAACGTCCTGCAGGGCTGGGGTTTTGCCCCAAGCGTGACCAGTGAGGATTTCAAAGTCGATATCGATGGCCGCTGGCCGGGCTCGCCGGCCTGGATTGGCCTGAACCGGTTCTCTGGCACCCTCGATGCCACCTTGAATAAAGGCCGCTTTGTTGAGGTCGACGGCAGCACACAGGTGGTGCGTATTTTTGGCCTGCTGAACTTCAACGCTATTGGCCGGCGTCTGCGCCTGGACTTCTCGGACCTGTTCAGCAAAGGGCTGAGCTACGACCGGGTCAAAGGCTTCCTGACCGCCAACAACGGTGTATACCGCACCACCTCGCCGATCCTCATGACCGGCCCGTCGACTAACCTTGAACTCAGTGGCACCTTGAACATGGTCTCTGAGCAGGTCAATGCGAAACTGCTGGTGACCTTGCCCGTGACCAACAACCTGCCCCTGGCGGCCTTGTTGGTGGGCGGCCCGGCGGCGGGCGGTGCGATGTTCCTGCTCAATAAGCTGATCGGTGATCAGGTGTCGCGTTTCGCCAGCGTGCAATACAGCATTCAAGGCCCATGGAACGACCCGAAAATCACCTTCGACAAGCCATTTGAGAAAAACTAGGAGTAGCATGACCACGGCAGTGCCGGTAGGGGCACTGTCTACACAGTCCATCAAGGGGGCGTCATGTCGTTTGCAGTGATTCAAATGGTTAGCCAGAGCGATGTGCTGGCCAACCTGGCTCAGGCCCGGCGCTTGCTTGAAGACGCGGCGCAACGCGGTGCACAGCTCGCGGTGCTGCCGGAAAACTTCGCTGCCATGGGCCGTCGCGATATCGCTGATGTGGGGCGCGCCGAGGCATTGGGCGAAGGTCCGATCCTGCCATGGTTGAAACAGACCGCGCGCGACCTCAAGTTATGGATAGTGGCGGGCACTTTGCCGCTGCCGCCAGCGGGTCAGCCAGACGCCAAGGTCAATGCCTGTTCATTGTTGATCAACGCCGACGGTGAGCAAGCCGCGCGGTACGACAAGCTGCATTTGTTTGATGTGGATGTGTCTGATAGCCGGGGTCGTTACCGCGAGTCGGATGACTACGCGCCCGGTGAGCGTGTGGTGGTGGCCGATACGCCGGTGGGCAAATTGGGCCTGACCGTGTGCTACGACTTGCGTTTCCCGGAGCTGTACAGCGAATTGCGCGCTGCCGGGGCTGAGCTGATCACCGCGCCTTCGGCCTTTACCGCCGTGACCGGCGCCGCACATTGGGACATTCTGATTCGGGCACGGGCCATCGAAACCCAATGTTATGTACTGGCCGCTGCCCAGGGCGGTGTTCACCCGGGGCCGCGTGAAACCTACGGGCATGCGGCGATCATCGACCCGTGGGGCCGGGTGGTGGCGGAACAGGCGCAAGGCGAGGGCGTATTGCTGGCCGCGCGTGATGCCGACGAACAAGCCGCCATCAGGGCGCGCATGCCGGTGGTGAACCACCGGCGGTTTTTTTCGCAGGGCGCACAGCGACCTGCACAGCAGGACTAATTTTCAGGCCCGTGGGTTCAGTGCATCCATGATGCTGAAGCAAGGGCCAAGACGGAGTGAATATGAGCGAGTTGTTGACCTCAGTCAGCGAACACCTATTGGCACCGGGCGGTGTCACCCTCGACAGCCTGCAAGGCGTATTGGGTGACTTGGCCGGGCCGGGCATTGATGCGGCAGATTTGTATTTTCAGGGGCAGATTTCCGAATCCTGGGCACTGGAAGACGGCATCGTCAAAGAAGGCAGCTTCAACCTCGATCAGGGTGTTGGTGTGCGTGCCCAGTCCGGTGAAAAAACCGGTTTTGCTTACAGCAATGCCATCACCCTGGAAGCTTTGGGGCTGGCGGCGCGGGCTGCCCGTTCCATCTCCCGTGCCGGGCAAAACGGCACGGTGCAAGCCTTTACAACCCAGGACGTGGCGCAACTGTACGCCCCGGATAACCCGCTGGACGTCATCACCCGCGCCGAAAAAGTCGAGTTGCTCAAGCGCGTCGATGCGGCCACCCGCGCCCTGGACCCACGCATCCAGCAAGTGACCGTTAGCATGGCCGGGGTGTGGGAGCGCATTCTAGTGGCCTCCACCGACGGCGGCCTGGCAGCCGATGTGCGCCCGCTGGTGCGTTTCAATGTCAGTGTGATCGTCGAGCAAAATGGCCGTCGCGAGCGCGGTGGCCATGGTGGCGGTGGCCGTACCGACTACCGTTACTTCCTGACCGACGACCGCGCCATGGGCTACGCCCGTGAGGCGCTGCGCCAGGCGCTGGTCAACCTCGAAGCCGTGCCGGCCCCTGCGGGCACCATGCCAGTGGTCCTGGGCTCCGGCTGGTCGGGCGTATTGCTGCACGAAGCGGTAGGGCACGGCCTTGAAGGCGACTTCAACCGTAAAGGCAGCTCGGCCTATAGCGGCCGCATGGGCGAAATGGTTGCTTCCAAACTGTGCACCATCGTCGATGACGGCACCCTGGCCGGTCGCCGTGGCTCGTTGAGCGTCGATGACGAAGGCACCCCGACCGAGTGCACCACGCTGATTGAAAACGGCGTGCTCAAGGGCTACATGCAAGACAAGCTCAATGCGCGCCTGATGGGCGTCGCACGCACCGGTAACGGCCGTCGCGAATCCTATGCGCACTTGCCCATGCCGCGCATGACCAACACCTACATGTTGGGTGGCGAAAGTGATCCGGCCGAAATCATTGCGTCGGTGAAAAAGGGCATTTACTGCGCCAATCTGGGCGGTGGTCAGGTCGACATCACCAGCGGCAAGTTTGTGTTTTCCACCAGCGAGGCTTACCTGATCGAAGACGGCAAAATCACTCGCCCAGTCAAAGGCGCGACCCTGATTGGCAACGGGCCGGAAGCGATGAGCAAGGTGTCGATGGTCGGTAACGACCTGTCGCTGGACAGCGGCGTCGGAACCTGTGGCAAGGATGGGCAGTCGGTACCGGTCGGTGTCGGGCAGCCAACCCTGAAAATTGATGCAATTACCGTAGGCGGTACGGGCGGTTGATGAAGAGCGGGTGGGTTGCAGGGCAACCCACCCGCCTGCGAGATTTAACGCAGACCGCGTTGCGTCTCGTCCAACCCACGAATGTACTTGAACAATTTGCGGCTTGAGGCCGGTGCCTTGTTATGAGCCAGTTCGTGTTTGGCCTGACGGATGACCGAGCGCATTTGCTGGCGGTCAGCCTCAGGGAACTCGACAACAAATTTTTCCAGTACAGCGTCGTCGCCTTCGAGCAGGCGATCACGCCAGCGCTCGAGGTTGTGGAAACGCTCGTTGTATTGGCGAGAAGAGGCATCAACTTGATCGATCAAAGCAAGAATTTCGTCGATCGGTTGATCGCGCATCAGCTTGCCGATGAACATCAGATGGCGCTTGCGCGCAATATGAGCCGTGTGTTTTGGAGCATCTGCCAGAGCCTTGCGCATAGCGTCAGTCAAAGGCATTTTGTTCAGCAAATCAGGCTTGAGCGTTGTAAGACGCTCGCCCAGATCAACCAGAGCATGCAGCTCTTTCTTGACCTGTGTTTTGCTTTTTTCGCCGTCGAAGGCGTCGTCGTAAGAATCAACCATGGTGGCAGTCCGCAAAGAAACGCCGCCATGATAACCAGTCGGAGGCCGCTTGTCCGGCCTGGTCGCTCGGCGGCCCTACCGAAAACAGAATTTGAGTGGAGAAAACCATGAGTGCAGTACAAAGCGTCGGCCCGCAGGCCTTGCCGGCACTGCAACAGCAGGTCGAGCAAATCATCGCCGAAGCCAAGCGCCAGGGCGCCAGCGCCTGCGAAGTCGCGGTGTCGCTGGAGCAGGGCCTGTCGACCTCTGTACGCCAGCGCGAAGTCGAAACCGTTGAGTTCAATCGCGACCAGGGTTTTGGCATCACGCTCTATGTTGGGCAGCGCAAAGGCTCGGCCAGCACCTCGGCCAGCGGCCCGGATGCCATCCGCGAAACCGTCGCGGCCGCCTTGGCAATTGCCAAGCACACTTCCGAAGACGAAAGCTCGGGCCTGGCCGACGCCAGCCTGATGGCCCGCGACCTGAAAGATTTTGATGTGTTCCACACCTGGGACATCACCCCGGAACAAGCCATCGAAAAGGCTTTGGCTTGCGAAGCTGCGGCTTTTGACGCAGACAGCCGCATCAAAAACGCCGACGGCACCACCCTCAGCACCCATCAGGGCTGCCGTGTGTACGGCAACAGCAATGGCTTTATCGGTGGTTCGGCGTCTACCCGCCACAGCTTGAGCTGCGTGATGATCGCCGAAGGCGACGGGCAAATGCAGCGTGACTACTGGTATGACGTGAACTGCCAGGGCGAGTTGCTGATGGACGCCGTCAGCATCGGCCAGCGCGCCGCAGAACGCGCCGCTCGCCGCCTGGGTTCACGCCCGGTGCCGACCTGCGAAGTTCCGGTCTTGTTCTCGGCCGAACTGGCCGGTGGCTTGTTCGGCAGCTTTTTGGGCGCGATTTCGGGGGGCAACCTGTACCGTAAATCGTCGTTCTTGCTGGATGCGTTGGGCCAGCAGATTTTCCCTGAATGGCTGACCCTGGACGAGCGTCCGCATCTGGTCCGGGCCATGGGCAGTTCCTCCTTCGATAACGACGGCCTGGCGACTTACGCCAAACCGTTTATCAAGGATGGCGAGTTGGTGTCCTACATCCTCAGCACATACTCGGGCCGCAAACTGGGCCTGCCCAGCACCGCCAACGCGGGCGGCGTGTACAACCTGTTCGTGACCCACGGTGACGAAGACCAGGCGGCCCTGATCCGCCGCATGGGCCGGGGTTTGCTGGTAACTGAACTGATGGGCAGCGGCCTCAACATGGTCACGGGCGACTACTCCCGTGGCGCGGCGGGTTTCTGGGTTGAGAACGGTGAAATCCAGTTCCCGGTTCAAGAAGTGACCATCGCGGGCAACATGCGCGACATGTTCAAGCAGATCGTTGCCGTGGGTAACGACCTGGAACTGCGCAGCAACATCCGCACCGGTTCGGTGCTGATCGAGCGCATGACCGTCGCGGGCAGCTAAACCTTCCCGGTTGTAATCAAGGCGTATCACCTGCACGGGTGATACGCCTTTTTTTTAAACCCAACCTCTGTAGGAGCGAGCTTGCCTCGCGATCTTTTACAGGATTAAGAGATCGCGAGACAAAGGTCTGTCTAAGGCAGGCTTGTTTTGATAATCAATATCGCCTAATAATGAATCTCATTATCGAGCGAGCCTAGGTCATGAGTTCAGCCTTGCATGAAGGCCCTTATCTGGAAAGTTGGCGCTGGATGAGCCGTCAGATCCGTTGCGGCCTGGCGCCCGACGAGCCGCGCCTGATTGAGCACTATCTGGCCGAGGGCCGATACCTGGCCGGTTGCACGGCGACTTCTCCCTGGATGATTTCTGCTACCGCGTTCCGGCTCTTGCTGGACACCGCCGCTGATACGGCCCTGCCTTGGCACTGGCGCAACCTGTGCCTGGACCATGCATGGCGCCCGCTGCGCGATATGGAAACTCAAGCCCTGTGTAACTGCCGCCTCAAGCGCTGGCAAAGTTTTGCCTGGCAATTGGCGACCTGCGAACTCGAACCTTCAATTTCTTTAACAGAACTGCTGCAAGGATTTCCTGATGAGTAATACGCGTATCGAACGGGACAGCATGGGTGAATTGCACGTGCCTGAGGCCGCGCTGTATGGCGCGCAAACACAACGTGCGGTAGACAACTTCCCGATCAGCCATCAACGCATGCCCGCGCAATTCATTCGCGCCCTGATTCTGGCCAAGGCCGCTGCCGCCAAAGCCAATGTTGAACTCAAGCAAATCAGCGAAGCGCAGGGCAATGCCATTGTCGAAGCCACGCAGATCCTGCTGTCCGGCGATTTCATGGAGCACTTCCCGGTGGATATTTTCCAGACCGGTTCGGGCACCAGTTCCAACATGAACGCCAACGAAGTCATCGCCACACTGGCAACCCGCGTGCTGGGCGAAGTGGTCAACCCCAACGATCACGTCAACTGCGGGCAAAGCAGCAACGACATTATCCCGACCACCATTCACGTCAGCGCTGCACTGGGCTTGCACGAAGAACTGCTGCCGGCCCTCAAGCATCTGGTCGAGGTGATCGAGCACAAGGCCGAGCAGGTTCACGTTTACGTTAAAACCGGGCGTACACACCTGATGGACGCCATGCCGGTGCGCATGAGCCAGGTGCTCAATGGTTGGGCGCAACAGCTCAAGGCCAATATCGAGCACCTGCACAACCTGCAACCGGCCCTGCAGTCGCTGGCCCAGGGCGGCACAGCGGTGGGCACGGGGATCAACGCGCACCCGCAATTCGCCGCCCTGTTCAGCCAGCAACTCAGCGCGCTGACCCATGTGCCATTCACGCCGGGTAAAGACCTGTTTGCCTTGATTGGCTCGCAGGACACCGCCGTGTCTGTTTCGGGCCAGCTCAAAGCGACCGCGGTATCGCTGATGAAAATCGCCAACGACCTGCGCTGGATGAACTCAGGCCCGCTGGCAGGCTTGGGCGAAATTGAACTGCAAGGCTTGCAGCCGGGCTCGTCGATCATGCCGGGCAAGGTCAACCCGGTGATCCCGGAAGCCACCGCCATGGTCGCCGCCCAAGTGATCGGCAATGACACGGTGATCACCATCGCCGGGCAGTCAGGCAACTTTGAGCTGAACGTGATGCTGCCGGTGATTGCACACAACCTGTTGAGCAGCATCGAGCTGTTGGCCAATTCCAGCCGCTTGCTGGCGGACAAAGCCATTGCCACCTTCAAGGTCAACGAAGCCAAGCTCAAGGAAGCGCTGTCGCGCAACCCGATCCTGGTGACGGCGCTGAACCCGATCATCGGCTATCAAAAAGCGGCCGAAATTGCCAAGGCCGCTTACCAGCAGGGCCGCCCGGTGATTGATGTGGCCCTTGAGTACACCGATCTGCCGCGCAGCCAGCTTGAAGTGTTGCTCAACCCCGAGAAATTGACCGCCGGCGGCGTTTAACCCCACGCCCCACACACTGCTTTGGAGGTTCACATGGAGCACTGGAAACGCACGATCGAAAGAGCCAACCGCTGTTTCGCTGAGGGCGAGCTGGTCGATGCCCGAGAACATTACTTGCAGGCGCTGGCACTGGCACAAGTGCTGTTTGAGCGCTGGAGTGATGCCGACGAAGCAGTGGCGGCGTGTGTCATTTCCCACCACAACCTGGCGGATCTGCATTTGCGCCTTAACCAGCCGGAGGAGAGCGTTGAGTACCTGTGCGCGATTCACCAGCGGTTACTGCAAACCATGCAGAACCCCCGCCTGGCGCCTGCGCTGCGTGAAGCCGCGCTGCGTCAGAGCAGCAAAACCTACGTTGAGCTTTTGAACTTTATCAGCGATCACGGCGAATACCCGCGTTCCGAACTGTTGCTCAAAAGCCCAGTGGCTCAGTCAAGCCACGAACTCTCAACCGTCAGCGGCCATCACTCAGGAGCACATTGATATGACTTACACCTTGCCTGCCTTGCCTTACGCCTACGACGCGCTTGAGCCGCATATCGATGCGCAAACCATGGAAATTCACTACACCAAGCACCACCAGACCTACATCAACAACCTCAATGCTGCGGTTGACGGCACGGAGTGGGCAAAATGGCCAGTTGAAAAACTGGTCGCCAGCGTCCAGGAACTGCCTGAAAACCTGCGTGCAGCGGTGATCAACCAGGGCGGCGGGCATGCCAACCACTCGCTGTTCTGGGAAGTCATGAGCCCAACCGGCGGCGGCACCCCAAAGGGCGCATTGGCCAAGGCCATTGATGAACAGTTGGGTGGGCTGGAGACGTTCAAGGAAAACTTCACCAAAGCGGCGCTGACCCGTTTCGGCAGCGGTTGGGCCTGGCTCAGCGTGACCCCCGAGAAAAAACTGATCATCGAAAGCAGCGGTAACCAGGACAGCCCACTGATGAACGGCAACACCCCGATTCTGGGGCTGGACGTTTGGGAGCACGCTTACTACCTGCGTTATCAGAACCGCCGTCCGGAATACATTAATGCGTTTTACAACGTGATTAATTGGCCCGAAGTCGAGCGGCGCTATGCAGCTGCGATTGCCTAAGCCGACCCAGAAGGATTCAGGCAGATTATGGGCACGCAAATATTAGCGGTGGGTGGCGTGCGGATGTTCCGCTATGCGCTGGGCACGCTCTTGCTGTTGGCGGGCACGGCCTTGCTGGTGGCCAAGGGGTTGGTCTGGCTGGATCTTGAACCCAGGTTGTTGCGGGCTCTGCAAGGCGGTGCGCTGTGTGCGCTGGGCACCGCTTTGGGCGCCGTGCCGGTATTGGTTATCCGCAAAATGCCGGTTGCGGTGAGCGACACCTTGCTGGGTTTTGGGGCGGGGGTCATGTTGGCGGCCACGGCATTTTCGTTGATTGTGCCGGGCATTACGGCTGCGCAAAATCTTGGGCTGTCGTCATGGGGCGCCAGCGGCCTGGTCAGTGCGGGTATTTTGCTGGGGGCATTTTTTCTGTTTCTGGTCGACCTCAAGGTCTCCGGGGCTGCCCCTGAAATGATCATCAGCAAGCCCGGCGAGCCCGTGATTGCGCCGCGTATCTGGCTGTTCGTGATTGCCATCATTGCGCACAACATCCCGGAAGGGATGGCGGTCGGGGTGTCAGCAGGCGGCGGCATGCCAGATGCTGACAGCCTAGCGATGGGCATTGCCCTGCAGGACGTCCCGGAGGGCCTGGTGATCGCGCTGGTACTGGCGGGTGCAGGCATGTCGCGGGTCAAGGCATTCTTGATCGGTGCGGCCTCCGGCCTGGTTGAACCGGTATTTGCGCTGCTGTGTGCCTGGCTAGTGAACCTGGCCGAAGTGTTATTGCCATTTGGACTGGCGTTGGCGGCGGGTGCGATGTTGTTGGTGGTCACTCAAGAAGTGATCCCCGAATCGCGGCGCAACGGTCACGAAAAGCTCGCAAGCCTGGGCTTGTGCATCGGCTTTTGCCTGATGATGGTGATGGACACCGCACTGGGCTAACGCCCTGTATTGATCCCCAACAAACCCGTAGGAGCGAGCTTGCCTCGCGATCTTTTGATCTTAAAAGATCGCGAGGCAAGCT